>NZ_CBFIHX010000021.1:0-37966 GCF_965662505.1 Pseudomaricurvus sp.
GGTAGTGAAGGGTGTGTAGAGAAAGGTTTGCAGGGAAATGACTCCTGCAAACCTTGATCTATCTTTGTAGCAACTGTGGAAAATTAACTGTTTTCCTGCGCCCACTGAGCAAAGGTCTTGCCTTCTTCAGCCAGTTGTTTCAGAAGCGCTGAAGGCTGCCAGAAAACTTCACCGAACTGCTCGCGATATTCACAGATGGTGTCGTAAATTTTCTTCAGGCCTACCGTGTCGGCATAGTGCATAGGGCCGCCACGAGAAACCGGATAGCCGTAGCCATAGATGTAGACTACGTCGATGTCACCGGGGCGTTGAGCAATGCCTTCTTCCAGAATCTTGGCGCCTTCGTTGATCAGACCAAAGGTCATACGATTCAGTTGTTCCTCATCACTGAGTTCACGGCGCTCAATGCCTTGGGCTTTGGCCTGCTCTTCGACGATCTTCATCACCAGAGGGTCATTTTGGCGCGCGCGGGTTTCAGGGTCATAAGTGTAAAAACCGGCGCCGGACTTTTGTCCCAAGCGGCCCATTTCGACCAGAGCATCTGACACACAGTGAGTTTTGGCTGGCCCTTTTTGCTCTTCGGTCAGACCTTGACGAGCCTTGTAACCAATGTCGATACCGGCCAGATCACTCACAGCAATGGGGCCCATGGCCATACCAAAGTTTTCCATGACGCGGTCGACTTGCTCTGGAGTGCTGCCTTCGATCAGGCACAGTTGAGATTCGCGGAAGTAGGGCTGCAGCATGCGGTTGCCAATAAAGCCGTAACACACGCGTGCCAGAACAGGCACTTTTTTGATGGTCTTCGCCATTTGCATGGAAGTGGCAATGACATCGTCAGCCGTTTTGTCACCGCGCACGATTTCCAGCAGCTTCATCACATTGGCGGGACTGAAAAAGTGCAGGCCGATCACGTCTTCCGGACGCTTGGTCGCTGCGGCGATCTGGTCTACATCCTGATAGGAAGTGTTGGTGGCCAGGATGGCGCCTGGTTTACACACGGCGTCCAGTTTGGTGAAAACTTCTTTCTTGATGTCCAGGTTCTCGAAAACGGCTTCGATGACCATGTCCACTTCGGCCAGATCCTGATAGTCCGTAGAACCTTTGACCAGAGACAGGCATTGTTTCATCTGATCTTCGCTCAGCTTGCCTTTTTTGGCGCTGATGGCGTAGTTCTTTTCGATAATGCCGAGGCCGCGTTGCAGAGCTTCGTCGTTGATTTCCAGCAGTGTGACAGGAATACCGACGTTAGCGAAGTTCATTGCAATACCGCCACCCATGGTGCCGCCACCAATAATGCCGACGGATTTGACGGGACGCAGCGCGGTGTCTTTGGGCAGACCTTTGACTTTAGCCGCTTCACGTTCTGCAAAGAACATATGGCGCATGGCAGCAGATTGAGGCGAGGTCAGACATTCGGAAAACAGTTTGCGCTCTGTGGCAAGTCCCTCATCCATTGGCAGGTTTACAGCCGCTTCAACACAGGCAATGATGTTTTGCGGTGCGATTTGACCGCGGGCACGTTTTGCCAGAGTTTTGCGGTAGCCGTCGAACAACGCTTTGGGGGCGCTGGCAGGATCGATATTGATATCGCGGATACGTTTCAGTGGCGCGTTCTCGGCAACCAGTTTTTGTGCGAAGGCGATAGCGGAGGCTTCCAGATTGTCTTCGACCACTTCATCAACCAGGTTGACGGCTTGCGCTTTTTTGACAGAAATTGGATTGCCGGAAGTCATCAGATCCAGAGCTGCTTCCACACCGGCCAAACGAGGCGTGCGCTGAGTGCCACCTGCGCCAGGCAGCAGGCCCAGTTTAACTTCTGGCAGTCCGACTTTGGCGGAACTCAGTGCAACGCGGTAGTGGCAACCCAGAGCGACTTCAAAGCCGCCGCCCAGAGCCGTGCCGTGAATAGCGGCAACAACTGGCTTATTGGATTGTTCGATGGTTTCAATCACTGCTGGCAGGGAAGGCTCCATAGGGGGCTTGCCAAACTCAGTGATATCGGCGCCGGCGATAAAGGTGCGGCCTTCACAGATGATGACCAGAGCTTTGCTGTCATCAGTTTGAGCGTTGTTGATTGCATCCTGAATACCACTGCGTAACGCCAGAGATAATGCGTTTACCGGTGGGTTGTTCAGGCGGATGATGCCGATTTCGTTTTCCAGTGAATAGCTGACTACAGACATAACTTGTCTCCTGTTGATGTGCTGTTGAATAGGTTCAAATTCTTTCAATGACGATGGCGATACCCTGACCAATACCAATGCACATGGTGGCCAGTGCATAGCGGCCATTGGTGCGTTCCAATTGGCGTAATGCGGTATAGAGAATACGGGCTCCGGAAGCTCCCAGCGGGTGACCAATGGCAATGGCACCACCGTTGGGATTCACGCGTGGATCGTCGAAGGCAATACCCAGTTGTTTCATGCAGCCTAACGCTTGTGTTGCAAACGCTTCGTTAAACTCCATGACATCCAGATCGTCCAAGGTGAGTCCGGCACGCTGTAAGGCTTTTCGTGTTGCGGGTACTGGCCCAAGCCCCATAACTCTCGGCTCTACGCCGGCAATGGCGCCAGCAAGAATACGAGCTCTGGGTGTGATGCCTGCAGCTTGTCCGGCTTTTTCACTGCCGATGATGACCGCTGAAGCACCATCGTTAATACCGGAGGCGTTACCCGCGGTAACCACGCCACCTTCAAACAATGGGCGTAGATTGGATAATGCGTCTAGATTGCTTTGTGGGCGGGGGTGCTCATCCAGATCGATAGTCAGTGCAGGTTTTTTGCGCCCTTGCGACACTTCGATGGGCAGGATTTCGTCAACAAAAAAGCCGTCTGCACGAGCGGTTTCGTACTTTGCCTGAGAGGCGGCTGCGAAAATGTCGCTCTCTTCACGGCTGATGTTTAAGTCCGCAGCGATATTATCCGCGGTCTCGGGCATGCTGTGGCCACCGAACTGACGCACGATTTCCGGATTGGTAAAGCGGGCTCCCATGGTGGTGTCAGCAATTTCCTGCGTGCGATCAAAAGCGCTGGTGGCTTTTGAAATTACCAGTGGCGCACGACTCATGGATTCAACACCGCCAGCGACGAACAGCTCACCTTCGCCTGTTTTAACGCAGCGTGAGGCATCCAGGGCGGCGGCCAGACCCGAACCACAGAGGCGGTTGACGGTCAGGCCTCCGGTTTCGATGGGCAGGCCCGACAGTAAGCCGGCAAAGCGGGCGACATTACGGCTGTCTTCACCCGCCTGATTGGTATTGCCTGCGATCACGTCTTCATACAGGCTGGTGTCGAAGTTATTGCGCTCTACCAGAGTGCGAATAACGTGAGCCAACAAATTGTCAGGGCGTACGGAAGACAATGCGCCACTGTGTCGGCCAAAAGCTGTACGACCACCATCGTAGATATAGGCTTCAGACATAATAATTCTCTCTGACTAACGGTGAATTAGACTAGATCAATGTGGAAAGGCAGGGATTGCAAGGCAGTCTCTGCGGCATCCAGATTGTCTTTATTTTCCAGTGTGACCGTTGCCATCAGTCCCTTGAGTTGGTCAGTGGTAATATCGATGTTTGCGGCGACATCAATCTGCTCCAGAGCCGTGTTTAATGCGTATTCAGCAGCCATCTCCCGCAGGCGTGGTTTGAACACTTTACCGACAGCTGTGAGCGGAATAGCGTCAATGACTTCAATGCGCTTGGGGATGGCGGCGCGCTCGGAAATATTTTCCTGACAGTAGGCCAGTAACGTTTCGCTGTCTGTATTGTGTCCGGGCTTGGCAACCACATAGGCAATGGGGAGCTCGCCGGCGTGCGCATCGGGTTGGCCAATCGCAATCACATCGGCAACGTCGGGGTGCTTGAGCAGTGGTTCCTCGATTTGCAGCGGATCAATGTTATGGCCTCCGCGGATAATCAAGTCTTTGGCACGCCCGGTGAGGTAGAGGAAGCCACCTTCATCCAGATAACCCATATCTCCAGTGTTGTACCAACCATCGACCCAGGCTTTCTCGTTATCGCTTTTTTCCAGGTAGCCGGCAAACACATTGGGACCGCGGGTCAGTACGATGCCAGACTCATTGGGTCCACAGATTTTGGTGAGTTTGTTTCCATCTATGTGACCAATGATTCTTTCAGCATAGGGCAGACGCAGGCCACAGCTGCCCAGAGGAACCTCAGTGTCTTTCTGGCTCAGTGACAACAGGGCACTGGTTTCTGTCATGCCGTAGCCGTTGCGTACGCGGCAATCGTAACGTTTTTCAAAGTTGACTTTGAGGTGATCTGGCAGAGGCGCCGCGCCGCTGATCACTTCTTCCAGAGAAGAGACATCGTGGTCGCCCTTGGGCACTTCATACAAGATAGACAGAATGGTAGGAACCGCGGCGACACCTTTAAAGCGGAAGCGCTCAACATGATTCCAGAAGTTCACCACGACGTTGGGGTTGCGGAATCCGGCCGGTGTCATGATGACCAGTTTAATGCCTGCATTGAACGCGGAAACACCGGTAATCACCAGACCAAAGATATGAAACAGTGGCAGTGCACAGGGGCTGGTGTAGCGAGGTTCATCGGAACCCATATCGGTGGTTAACTGCGCCACAAAGGCGAAGTTACTGTGATTGATCTGAGCAACTTTTGGACGACCTGTTGTACCGCCGGTGTGCATGTAGGCGGCAGCTTCGTCGCCGTGAAAGCGTCGGCCAGAATCCAGCTTGCTGTCGTTAAAATTCTCAATGACTGCGTTGTAATCAATCATTTCCACGCCAGCTCGGGGCGCTTCGGGCATGGCTTCAGTCATGCCCGGACGCTGAATGATGATCATGTGGGTGATTTCAGCTGCCTGTTGAACGACTTCCACAGCCTTATCCCACATCTCGCTATTACCGAGGAATGGGGCGGTCGTAATGAGAACTTTAGATTGGGTGACCGACATGATCTCGGCCAGATGGTGGGCATCCAGCATCGGGTTCAGCGGGCTGGTAACCCCCGCGGCCTGAGAGCCCCAGATGGCGAAGTAGGTTTCTGGCAGGGTCGGCATCATCAGCGAGACGGCATCCCGCGCTTCGATGCCTATACTGTTGAGTAGGTTTGCGGTCTGATTGATTCGCTGGGCAAGCTGGCGGTAGCTGGTGGACTCTGTCTCTTCGCCGGCAGCACCCGTTGGTAGAAACTCAATACTGGTATCGTCTCCCCACTTTTCACAGGCGTTGGTGATCAGGTCGTAAGTATTGGTCCAGGGATAGCGTTGTGAAAGGGGGCTTTTTTCGAATTGTTCAATCACTTTAAGGGTGTGCATTTCCGAGGCTCTGGGGCCTTGGGACAGTGCTGCATTCATCAGTTTCTCTCCAAAATCAAAGGGCTGATTGCTCGCCTGGCGGGTTGTGAGTCGCCTTTAGGCCGAATCAAATGAGGGCAAGCCTCTTGTTTATTATTGGGTGCTGTAGATTGCTTATGCCTTTATCTGTGCTATCTGACGCGCGCTGCTCTAGCCTTTAGCGGCCATCTGATAAGTGGGCTATTTTAAACATTATTGAGATGATAATTCCACTCTGCGGAATTACTTGTTAGTATTTGCCCTTACTTTAGGGTGAAATTTAACCTTTAAGACGAAAGAAAGCCATAGAATCTGTCTTGTCAGTGGGTAACAGCCGCAGAAGCTAATTAAGACGACAGATGGAATAAGCAGACAATAATTAGAAGTACCAGAAATTAGAAGCACCAGAAATCAGAGACAACAGAGAGAATCGCTATGATCCGAGACCCGGAAACGCTCAATCAGTTGATCGACACCCTGTCACGTTACGTACGAGATCGCCTGGTGCCCGTAGAGGCGCAGGTGGCTGAAGAAGATGCCATCCCTGATGCTGTGGTGGAAGAAATGCGTGAAATGGGACTGTTTGGTCTGACGATTCCAGAGGAATACGGCGGTTTGGGGCTGACCATGGAAGAGGAAGTCCTGGTCGCTATGGAGCTGGGTAAAACCTCTCCGGCTTTCCGTTCTCTGATTGGTACCAATAATGGTATTGGTTCTGCAGGTATTGTGTTTGACGGTACCGAAGAGCAAAAGCAAAAGTATTTGCCAAAATACGCCTCCGGTGAGCTGATTGGTTCGTTTTGTCTGACGGAGCCCGATGTGGGCTCTGACTCCGCCTCAGTAAAGACCACCGCGGTACGCGACGGCGATGACTATATTATTAATGGCACCAAGCGGTTCATTACCAACGCCCCTCGGGCGGGTACCTTCACTGTGATGGCACGGACGGATAGCAGTGTGAAAGGCGCTAAAGGGGTTTCAGCGTTTATCGTGGAAGCCGGTCTGGACGGTATCAGTCTGGGAGCCAAAGACAAGAAGATGGGACAAGCCGGCTCTCATACCTGCGATGTGATCTTCGATAATGTCCGGGTTCCTGCGGACAGTCTGATTGGTGGTGTTGAAGGTAAAGGCTTCTATACCGCCATGAAGGTTCTGGACCGTGGGCGTTTGCACATCTCCGCCGTCAGTGTGGGTGTGGCTGAACGTTTAATTGACGACGCTTTGCAATTTTCCATGGACCGCACCCAGTTTGGCCAACCTATCTGCGAACATCAGTTAATTCAGGCGATGCTGGCTGATTCGAAAGCCGAGACCTTTGCCGGTAAATCCATGGTGATGGAAGCCGCCCGCAAGCGTGACCGGGGTGAACCTGTCAGTACTGAGGCGGCCTGTAGCAAACTATTTTGTACTGAAATGGTGGGCCGAGTGGCTGATCGTGCCGTACAAATACACGGCGGAGCCGGCTATATCTCGGAGTACGCCGTGGAGCGCTTTTATCGTGATGTGCGTCTGTTCCGTTTGTACGAAGGAACCTCCCAAATTCAACAAATTGTGATAGCCCGCAATATGGTGAAAGAAAAGCAGTAACCGAAAGTTTTCAATACGTGTGTTTACAATAAACCCGATAGGAGAGAGAAGATGAACGTAGATTTCTCTGCAGAGGAACTGGCTTTCCAAGAGGAAGTTCGCCAGTTTCTGAAAGAAAAGCTACCAGCTAATATCGCTGAAAAAGCGAAAAAAAACCTGCACTTCGAAAAAGAAGATTTTGTCACCTGGCAAAAAATCCTGGCTGAAAAGGGCTGGGCAGCGGTTAATTGGCCTGTTGAGTACGGTGGTACTGGCTGGACTTCAACTCAGAAGTACATCTGGAGCAACGAGTGCGCTAAAGTAGGTGCACCTGGTGTTATCCCGTTCGGTATGAGCATGGTTGCTCCGGTTATTTACGGATTTGGTAGCGAAGAGCAGAAGAAACGTTTTCTGCCGGACATCCTTAACAGTAATGTGTGGTGGTGTCAGGGTTACTCCGAGCCCAATGCCGGTTCTGACCTGGCTTCACTGAAAACTACCGCCACCCGCGAGGGTGATGAGTATGTGGTTAACGGTACCAAAACCTGGACCACACTGGGTCAGTACGCTGACTGGATTTTCTGTCTGGTTCGTACCGGTGGCAGCGATGCCAAAAACCAGGAAGCCATCAGCTTTCTGTTGATCGACATGAAAACCCCGGGCATTACCGTATCCCCCATTTATATGCTGGATGAGCGCCGCGAAGTGAACGAAGTCCACTTTGATAAGGTGCGCGTACCGGTTGAAAACCTGATCGGTGAAGAGGGCAAAGGCTGGACTTACGCCAAGGTCTTGTTGACCCACGAGCGTACCGGTATTGCTCGTGTAGCGCAGAGCAAAATGTCTCTGGAAGGCGTGAAGAAAAAAGCCGCGGATACCAACGATTTCGGTCGTCCATTGATGGAAAACCCTGCGTTTTCACAAAAAGTGGCTGAGCTGGAAATCGACTTGCTGGCGTTGGAATACACAGAGCTTCGTACTCTGGCGGCTGTGAGCACCGGTAAAGCTCCAGGTCCTGAATCTTCTATTCTGAAGATCAAAGGTACTGAAATTGCTCAGGCTATCGACGAGCTGAAAATGGAAGTTGCCGGTTACTATGCGGTTCCGTTCCTGGATGAGCAGTTCGACATCGACTTCGACGGTGAATGGGGTGGCCCAGGCTCAGCGGCGAATACCGCCCCGACTTACTTCAATAATCGTAAGACCTCCATTTACGGTGGCAGTAACGAAGTACAGAAAAACATTATCTGCAAAGCCGTTCTCGGCCTGTAAGAGGAGCATTAATCATGGATTTTTCGTACAGCGAAGAGCAGCAAATGCTGCAGGACAGCATCGCCAAATTTGTTCAAAACGATTACGACTTCGACACCCGCATGAAGTTGGTGAAAAGCGATACAGGCTACGGTGAAGACAACTGGAAACTGTTTGCCGAGCTGGGTTGGTTGATGGTGCCTTTCTCCGAAGCCGATGGTGGCCTGGGTGGCAGTGCTGCGGACCTGATGGTTGTGATGGAAGAGTTCGGCAAGGGCATTGTGATTGAGCCTTTCCTGGCCACGACCGTGTTGGGTGGTGGCTTGGTAGCTGCTGCTGGTAACGACAACCAGAAAGCTGAGCTGATTGGCGGTATCATGGAAGGTGGCCTGCAAATGGCCTTTGCCTATGCAGAGCCTCAGAGCCGTTACAACCTGGCGGATGTTGCGACTACCGCGAAAAAAGACGGCGACAACTATGTGCTGTCAGGCCATAAAGCTGTGGTTTTGAATGGCGGTGCTGCTGATGTGATCGCGGTGTCTGCGAGAACGTCTGGCGACCAGATGGATGAAGAGGGTATCTCTCTGTTTCTGGTAGATGCCAAGTCTGACGGCGTGCGCATCAAGAGCTATCGCACTCAGGATGGCAGTCGTGCGGCAGAAGTACATCTGGAGAACGTGTCCGTTCCTGCAGATAAGCTGCTGGGTGAAGAAGGCAAGGCTCTGCCTGTCATCAATCAGGTGATTAACCGTGCCATTTTGTCCATTTGTGCGGAAGCAGTGGGTGCTATGGAAATGTCTTACAAGAAGACGGTTGAATACACCAAAACCCGTGTTCAGTTTGGCGTGCCTATCGCTAAATTTCAGGCGCTGCAGCACCGTATGGCGGATATGTTCGTAGAGCATCAACAGGCCAAATCCATTGTGCTGATGGCTGCCATGAAACTGGATCAGGGCGGAGCAGAGGCTGATAAGGCCGTTTCTGCCATGAAGTCCCGTATCGGTAAAGCTGGTCGTAGAATCGGTCAGGAATCCATTCAGATCCACGGTGGTATCGGTGTGACTGAAGAGCTGGATGTAGGTCACTACTTCAAGCGCCTGACGATGATTGAGTTGTTGTTTGGTACGGGTGATTTTCATACCCAGCGCTTTGCTCAGCTGTAACCTGCGTAGATTTTGATATCTGCTCTACTGATGTGACTTGCTTCAGGTGAGTCACATCATCGTCATTCCCACGGTCGTGAGAATGACGAATCTTTTCTTCTTTTCTGGCATTTCGCCACGCTCATCCTTATCCTTGCTGCAATGTGCCGCCTTGGCATCAATGCTGGCTTTTATTCTCCTGAAGAAGTGCTTGCTGACCTGCGGCGACCTTGTCTGCCCGAGTTGCAGATATTGAGTTCAGGAGTTGGCCGTTATTTAAGGATGATCATGTTCGATTGGTATGTTGAAAATGAATACTGGTTTGCCTTCATTCAGCTGTTTTTGGCAATGCTGGGTATGGGCGCAACTCTGAAATTGCAGGATTTTGGCGAAGTGTTAACCGCGCCGAAGGCTGTCTCTGTTGGGTGTTTGATTCAACTCGTGGCTGTGCCTTTGGTGGCTTACGGGCTGATTGTCTCGCTGGGTCTGACAGGCGGTGTCCTTGTGGGGCTGGCGTTGATTGCAGCTATACCCGGAGGAACGGTCTCCAATATCTTTACCTATCTTGCTAAAGGCAATGCGCCTTTATCCATTTCGATTACGGCACTTACAACGGTGGCATGTCTGGTCACAACACCGTTGCTGCTGGATTTGTTGATTACGGAATATATGCCGGATGATTTTGCGATGCCGGTCCGGCAAATTGCCACAGAGATTACGATCAGTCTGCTGTTGCCGTTAATTCTGGGCATGTTGATCCTTCGATTTTTGCCAAAAGTGTCAGGATTTGTCTCCCGCTGGTGTATTCGGGGTTCATTATTCACCATCGTTTTGATTGTGCTGGGGGCTCTTGGGGCAGGCCGGTTGGATGTGGCGGCGTTCGGTTGGAATAATATCGCCCTGATTTGCCTGTTCTTTGGCGTGTTGGCTTTGATCAGTGCAGTCATCCCGCGGCTACTTAAATTGAAGCGTGAAGACTCGACGGCCATTGAAATAGAAGTGATGGTAAGAAGTCTTAATCTAGGCCTGTTGATTAAAGCGTCGCTGTTTCCCGCTGTGGTTGGGGTGGCAGACCCTGTTGGTGACTTTGTGTTGTTCTCTTTATTGATTTATGCGGCTTTGCAAATCCCTCTGGGCTTGGCGTTAGTGATGTGGCGAAGAGCCAGAGCACCACAATTGCTGCCAGGCTGAGACAGCAGGTTGGCATGTCAGGCGTATACCGTGGCAACTTGATACGACAACGAGCCGGGGAACCCGGTAGGAGTTAGGTACATGGACAAAAGCATGACGACAGAACTGGTCAGAGGTGTGTATCTGGTTGATAGCGGCATGGTGCGTATCGGGCTGGCGGCTTGCTATGTCATTGAGCGTGGTGGGCGAGTGGCTATCGTTGAAACGGGGACTCGTTATAGCGTTCCGGGGATTTTGTCGGTGATGTCTCAACTGGGTCTGCAGACCGAGCAGGTCGATTACATTATTGCCACCCATGTTCATCTGGATCATGCCGGTGGTGTTGGCTTATTGATGCAAGAGTTGCCCGAAGCACAGTTGGTGATCCACCCGCGAGGCGCGCGTCATATGATCGACCCAGCCAAATTACAGGCGGGCGCAACCGCGGTGTATGGGGAGGAGGCGTTTCAGGAAATGTACGGTGATCTGATCCCGGTGGATGAGGCCCGCATAGTTATTGCCGAAGACCGTGATGTACTGAAATTAGGCGGCAGTACTTTGGAGTTTCTGGATACTCCCGGGCACGCCAGCCACCATTTCTGTGTGTGGGATGAGGCCAGTAACGGCTTCTTTACCGGGGATACTTTCGGTATTGCTTACCGGGAGCTGGTAGTTGATGGCAAGCCTTTGATATTTCCCACCACGACGCCGGTGCAATTTGATCCGGAAGCTCTCAAATCATCTATTCAAAAACTGATGAGTAAGCAGCCCGAACGTATGTTTCTGACGCACTACGGTATGGTCGAAAATCCTGCTGTGCTGGCTCCTCAACTGCTTGAGCAGATTGATGATTACGTTCAATTGGTTGATGAGTCAGAAGGTATAGCTGACGACGCGGAAAGCCTGCATGAGGCAATTCATACCCGAATCACCGACTACACACTGGCACGGGCCATTGCGCACGGTTGTGACCGTGAATTGGCTGCCGAAACCATTGAGTTTGATATGGGGCTGAATGCCCAGGGGCTGGCGCTCTGGTCGCAGCGCAGAAGCGCTGCAAACCAGTAATACTGTCTCGCTACTTTAATCTGGATTGCTCAAATCCAGTTAGCTCAACTCCAGTTAGCTCAACTCCAGTTAGCTCAAAATTAGTTAACTACAATCCAGCTAACTGCGAACGAGTTAACGACATCACGCCAAAGCCAGTTTGTTATTCTTCCGGACGACCCGATGCTCAATGGGGGTGGATAACAAGCTGACAGCACCGGGCACATTATTCAAAAACTCTGCTGTCTGACTTTGTTCTGCCGCGTTTAGCTGTTGATAGGCGTCCACGCAACGTTGCCACATCCACTGCATGTAGGGAAATGTCAGGCGAGTGGCTTCAACACCTTCAATCGCAAAAGCGATCTCTCCAATAGCGCGTGGCAGTGACTTGTCATCATGACTGGTGGCCCAGTTCGCAACCTGAGACAGGGTTTCCTGCAATACAGGACCCTGTTCAGCAAACATCCGTGCCAAAATCGGCAGCAGAGTTTCAGGCACTTGATCATCAGGCAGAAACTCACCGGTTTGCGGTTCGGGATCAATCATTCGTTTCACCCAGGCAGCCACGTGGGGAGCGCGCTCTTCCATCAGACGACCAGAGTAGGGGTCGCGGTAAAGGTGAGCGTACAACGGACCAATCAGGCCAAAATCACCGATACAGGGCTTGTTGCCGAGCAGGAAGGGATGTTGCTGAAAGTGTGCGTCGAGATCACTCAGCATTGCCAGATAGCTCTTCTCAATAGCCGGGATGTTTTCAGCTGTGACTCCAAGGCGTGGCAGAGCTCCTGCAAACGGTTTCGAGTTGGCCTGACCTATGGCTTGTTGCTCTTCTGCAGAAGCGTTAGGGGCTGAGGTGCGGCCAAATTCGGCCATGGCAAATTCGCGATTTTCCTCGAAGCTCCAGCGATAGTGCATAGCAGGAATCACCAACCATTCGTCGCCGTAGGTTTCCAGTAGCAGAGCGATCAGCTTCTGACAGGCTCCGGCGGGGTAAATGCTGTGTTCTGGATAGCGTTGTTCAAAAAAATCAATGATCTCTGTGGTGTCCTGCAGTGCCACATCGTCTTCAGTGATCATGATGGGGATGTAGCTGACACCCGTGCGAGGAAGGATAACATCCCGGAAGACTTCTTTGGAGGCAATCACTTCTTCAAATGGAATGTTTTTATACTTTAAATAGCAGCGGAGTTTCCCTGTATAAAGAGAAACTTCAGCGCCAATGAGTTGATGTTGTGTCATAGGTTTCTATTTTTTTATTGGTTGTTGTTGAGCGTAAGTAGATTATTCAGCCTTGCCTGATCATCCAGGCAAGGCATTACGTCACTACCAGGTCTCACAATGCCTCGACTTCAACAGGGATACCGTTCAGAGCCGCATTGCCTGACAGTTGATCCACTAGCTGTTCGTCACTCAGGTCATTGGAGTTGATGCCTGGGTTCGTTTGCGCTACCCGTAACTGTACACCTTCCAGATCGTGACCCCAACCGTGAGGCAGACAAACAGAGCCTGGCATAACGGTGTCGGTCACTTCTACGACAACATTCAATTGACCCACTCGAGAGCTGATTTTTGCTTTGCTGCCGTTTTCCAGTTTCAGTGCTTCGGCATCAACCGGGTGAACGAACAAGCCACAGCGGTCTTTACCTTTCACCAGACGCTGACTGTTGTGCATCCAGGAGTTGTTGGTGCGCAGATCACGACGACCAATCAATTTGAGTTTGGGTTCAGTCTCAAAATTATTGGCAAAGTCTTTCAGGCGCTCAAGGTCTTGCAGAAAGGGCTCTGGCATCATGTTGATTTTTTGATCTGCTGTGAACAAGAAATCCGGGAAGCAGGGCTGTAACGGTCCCAAATTCAGACCGTGAGGGTATTCTTTCAGCTTATCCAGAGTTAAGCCTTCATCATGATGAGTGATTTCATCGCCATTGTATTCATCGAAGCTCTCGGCGTATGGTCCTGCACGCAGCGCGTAATCCAGCATGGTGGTCAGTGGCATGGGTTTCTTGGGCTCTGCGCCACGCTTGATTTTGGCCAGACGATCAATTAAGCCGGTCATGATTTCATAGTCTGACAGTGTCCCTTCCGGATGAGGGAAGAGTGCGTCAGAAAATTTCGCCACGTTATGCACGGACAGCAGATTGAAAACGATGTCGTATTGTTCGTGCTCAAGCGGGCCTGTGGGAGGCAGAATCACATCGGCGTGACGGGACGTTTCGTTCAGATAGAAGTCCAGCGACACCATGAAATCCAGTTCACTTAAGCCTTTTTCCAGTAAGCGGCCATTGGGGGTTGATAACCCCGGATTACCTGCAATACAGATAAAGCCTTTCACTTGCCCTTCGCCCGGGGTGGTCATCTCGTCTACCATGGTTGAGGAAGGCAGATCGCGGTTGAATTCCGGCAGTCCACGCACACGGCTTTGGTAGGTATTAAAGCTACCGGCCTGATTGGGCTGTACGCCGGAATCCACTGCCGGTTTGGTAAACATCATGCCGCCACGGCGATCCAGATTACCGGTGATGATGTTCAAGGTGTTGATGAGGTAGTGGTTAAGCGCACCAAACTCCTGTGCAGAAATACCCATGCGGCCATAGCAAATGGCTTTATCTGCGGCGGCGTATTCTTCGGCGATACGTTCAATTTCAGATTGCGGGATGCCGGTAATGTCTGCCACTTGTGACATTGGGAATAGATTGAACAGTTCCAGTAACTCACCCCAGTGAGACATCATGTCCTTCAGACGGCCCGGCTTGTAGAGCTCTTTGCGAATCACATGCTGAATCAGACCCACCAGGAAAATCGCATCGGTGGCAGGGCGAATAAAGTGGTGCTCCTGCACGTACATAGCGGTTTCATTTTTGCGCGGGTCAATCAGTACCAGCTTACCACCGCGTTCATGAATACCTTCCAGACGCTTAAGGATGTCACCACCAGACATTAAACTACCGTTTGAGGCGGCTGGGTTGGCGCCCAGCATTAACATGTAATCGGCGTGATCCACATCAGGAATGGTAAATATTTGTCCGTGACCAAACATCAGGTATGAACACAATTGATGAGGCATTTGGTCCAATGATGCGGCGGTGAAAACGTTTTGGGTTTTCAGCTCTTTACGGAGCTTGTTGGTGGTCATCAGTAACCCAAGGTTGTGGGAGGTCGGGTTGCCCCAATAACCGGCAACGGCATTGTCGCCGTGTTCTTTTTGTACCTTGGCCAAGCCTTCGGCGGCGACGTCCAGCGCCTCTTCCCATTCAACCTCCAGCCATTGGCCATCGACTTTACGCAGCGGTTTTTTCAGGCGATCCGGGTCGTTGTGGAGATCCTGTAAAGAATACCCTTTCGGACAAATGTGGCCCCAACTGTGCTGATCTTTGTCGTCACCGGACACGGCAATGATTTTGTCGCCCTGATATTTGATTTCAACACCGCACATGGCTTCGCAGAGAGTACAGCTGCGGTAATGGGTTTTTACCGGTAGTTTGGCTTGCGCTTCGGCTTCGGCAATAGCAGCCGTACGAGCGTCCCGGATCACCTTAAGCATGTTGTCGATACGGGTTTCTTTGCGTCGGCTACGACCCTCTAGTTGACCTTGGTGTTGTTCGTGCTGATCCAGTAATTGCCAGTCAGAGAAATTAATAAACTCAACCTTGCGACCCGTCAAGACAGCCTCAACATCTTGCTCGATAGTGTCTAAAGCTTCAGGCAGCGCTGCGAGAAGTTGGGTAACCGTATCGGTAGCGCAATGCTTGTTGGAGCCAATGACACCGCTGGCGCCACGTTTGATCCAGCCCGCCACGTATTCTTTTGCGTCTTCAGGATTGACACTGGAGTTCTCGTTGGCGATCACACCGCGGCGCTCATCAAACGGTAAACCCTCGATAGACTCCCCTTGATAGCCGGTGGCATTAATGATCAGTCCTACGTCAAGCGCGAGCTGTTCATCAGTACTTACGGCATTAACACGATCACCAGTGCGCTCCAGGCGGTTTCTTACAGTGTGTAATTGCTTGCTGCCATTGGCTTCTGTGATCGACTCAGGGCTGGTTAAGAACATGAAGCGAATACGCTTGGTGTTAGCGTCGTTGCTTAATGGACGCTTGGCAATGTCGCGCAGCAGCTCCATGTTTTGACGGGCTTCGCTGAATTCGGGTTTGGCCAGGTCTGCCTCGGATTCGGCATCCAGCTCCAGGTCTGCCGGGTTAATAACCAGGTCCAGATTCTCAAGACCTATCAACTGCTCTAATTCTTTCGGTGTGAAGGCCGCTTGTACCGGACCACGACGGGCCAGCAGGCAGACTTCGTTAATGCCGCTGTCTTTTAGCGCCATCAGAGATTGGTCGGCGATGTCGGTTTTGGCCAGCTCCTCGTGAGGCAGAATCAGGATGCGAGCAATGTCGAGGGCAACGTTTCCAATACCAATCACGGCTGCGCGTTTGGCTGACAGGTCAGGAGCCAGTTCTTGATGATCCGGGTGGCCGTTGTACCAACCAACAAAATCAGAGGAGCCAAAGATGTTGTTCAGATCCGCGCCGGGAATCGTCAACGCACGGCTTTTGGAGCCGCCGGTTGCGTACACCACCGAGTGATAGAGGGATTTTAACTCGTCGGTCGAAATATCCTGTCCGATCTGAACGTTACCAAAAAAACGTACCTGATCGTTTTCCGCAATGCGTTCAAAGCTTGCACTGACGGATTTAATCCGCGGATGGTCTGGGGCAACGCCGTAGCGTACCAAGCCAAATGGCGTGGGCAGTTTCTCGAAAATATCCACTTTTGCGGAAGGCATGTTTTTCAGGATGGCTTCCGCCGCATAGAACCCGGAGGGACCCGCACCCACGACCGCAAAACGGCCGGCCAACGCCGACTGTGCGCTGGCGGCGGCTTGCTGGAAAACACTCTCACGAATCACAGGAAGCTCTAAGGCTTTTTCGGCATTGAGGGCGATGTAGTGTTGCTGGTCTTCAGGAACAGCGCTCTTCGGGAAAATGGCCCGCTCAGGACATTCCGTCAGACAAGCGTTGCATTCGATACACGCCTTGGGGTCGATGTAGAGCATGTCGTCATCCTGGCGAAAGGCCTCTACAGGACAGACGTCTACACAGTTTGTGTGCTTGTGGTTGATACAGGCTTCCGTTACCACGTAGGTCATCGGGGTTTCCTCGGCGTTTTTTATTGGGTGAAGTACCGAATTTGGCGGTACAGGCGTTACGATCACGGTTGGTGTGTATGGTAGGAAAGCGTGCCGGGTAAGTATTGACGGTAATCCATCGATTGACATTTTGTGCCACGAAATCAATACTCAGGGCTATGGAAAATTCCGTCGTCATCCCCACCAGTTTTATTGCTGTGCTGATCCGCTATTTGGATGAGCGAGGCCTTGCTGCGCCAGAGTTGCGGGAAACCCTGGCCGAGTTGGCGAGTAAGCCGCAAATCGCTAATCGACGATTTTCCGAATTGCTCGAAGAGACCCGTCAGATCTGTCCTGCCCCCGCATTTGGAGTGCAGTTGGGGCGTATGATTGAACCCCGGGATTTTGGCCTTGTAGGCTATTTACTGACGGCCTGCAGTACCTTGGGACAGGCTTTGACCCGCTACGGACGTTTCCAGACGCTGATTTTGACGGACCTGAGCACTCAGGTGGAAGTCAGTAGCGGCGTGATCAGCCATCAATGGAGCTTGCAGGATGCCGATACACCCATCGCCTGCGAATTCGGGGTGGCGCTGTTTATCTCCCTGTATCAGTCCCTGATTGGCAAAGCCATTCCTCCGGTGAGTGTCGGTTTACCTTTTTCTGAACCCGACGATAAAAGCCTTTATGAAGCCTTGTTGGGCTGTCCGGTAGAATTTAATACGTCTTGCCTGATGGTCGACATTCCGGCGAATTTGATGTGGATGACCATCTCCAGCAGTGATCCCTACCTGCGCAAGATTTTTGACCGGCAGGCTGAAGCGCTGTTGCAGACCAGAGAGCAGTCAACGGCTGCGAAACAGACGGAAGGGGAAGAGGATTTTTTAGAGCAGTTACAACAGCAGCTGTTGATGGCCATGAAAGATGGCGATACCCAGGCCAGCCACGTCGCGGGGCTCATGGGGTATTCGCTGCGTTCGTTTTATCGCAAATTAGCCGAGCAGGGGTACAGCTACCGTTCTATATTGTCAGGGTTACGCAGGCGACTGGCGAAGAAGTATTTGGCCGATCTGGCGCTGTCGTATTCCGATATCGCGATGTTGTTGGGTTATTCGGAGCAGAGCGCGTTTATTCGTGCGTTCAAAGACTGGATGGGCGTGACCCCAGGCGAGTACAGAAAGGGTTTGGAGAAATAGGGGCAGAAAAGCATCCGGTAGGTTGAAAAATAAACGGGTAGCGTGTGGCTCCAGGTGGTTTTACCTGCTGTGGGTTGCTGGTCAGCTCTTCAAGGCAAAACTGGTACTTTACTCAGACGGCCTGAAATATTGTGATGTAACCTCGTACAGTGCATTGCTTGCTGGCAGTTTGGACTCCTGTTTTCGAAGCAGTGCTAACTTGGTAACAGCGTAAGAAGGAAGCTGGTATATGAAGCGAAAACTTGCCCAATGGGCCATGGCTATATCACTGACACTGCCCGCCGGACTTGCTCTGGCTGCAGCGATTGAGCCTGCGGATCAGGTCTTCATCGGTGATCACATTATCACCATGGATCCCCTAAAAGAAAGCGCAGAAGCCGTCGCTATTCGTGATGACAAAATTGTTTTCGTCGGTGATCAGTCAAAAGCCAGAGCCATGATTGGTGATGAGACCCGAGTGGTTGAATTGGGTGATAAGGCGCTGGTTCCGGGGCTCATCGACGCTCACGGCCATGTTGCCATGGCGGCTCGTTTTATCGATTTCATCAACGTGTCTTCCCCTCCAGTCGGTAAGGTTGAATCCATTGATGACCTTGTTGCCTTACTGAAAGAGCATATTGCCAAAACCAAGCCTGCGAAGGGCGAATGGATTATGGCCTATGGCTACGATGATTCCTTATTGGCAGAAAATCGCCATCCTACCCGCGAAGATTTGGACAAGGTTTCAACTGATAACCCAATTTACATGCTGCACGTCTCTGGGCATTTGGGCACGTCCAACTCAGCGGCACTGGCAGCCGTGGGGGTTGATGAAAACACTCCTAACCCACCGGGTGGTCTATTCCGTCGTATGGATGACGGTAAGACTCCCAATGGGGTGGTGGAAGAGAAAGCCGCTTACGTTTTGCTGATGCCACAATTCATGGCGATGGCTAAAAATCCGGATGCCTTCAAAAAGCAACTGGCCAAGACTATTAAGTATTTTGCCAGTTTTGGTGTGACCACGATTCAGGATGGCGCTTCTCAGTTGCCGGATGTGGCCACTATGCGGGCCATGGGTGAGGAAGGCCTGCTGGATGCAGATGTGGTCGCTTTCCCGGCTTCTCTGCATGATCACCACGGTGGTGAGCCGCACGGTGATTCCGATCACATTAGTGAAATGTTTAAAGAGGGCTATCACGGTGGTGTTCGTGTGGGTGGTGTCAAGTTTGTGCTTGATGGTTCACCCCAGGGGCGCACAGCCTGGATGACCGAGCCTTATAATGCTAACCCTGACGGGGTAGAAGGGGATTACACGGCGTACCCAACGGTAGACCCGGATGACTTTAAAGCTGCGGCAAAAGAGAAACTTCACGCGGGTATTCCTATCCTGATGCACGCCAATGGCGATGCCGCGATTGATCTGGCTTTGGACGCGGTGGACGAAGCGTTTTCCGGCCAGGATATTCCGGATCACCGCGCGGTGATTATTCACTCACAAGTTATGCGCAAAGATCAGCTGGATCGAGCTAAGACACTGAAAGTGATTCCCTCTTTCTATGCGGCTCACCCGTTCTTTTGGGGTGACTGGCACCGGCTGAGTTTTGGTGACGAACGTGCGTTTGGTATCAGTCCTGCGGCGACCGCTCTGAAAAAAGGTGTGCCGTTTACCATTCACAATGATACGCCCATTGTTCCTCCGGATATGATGCGCCTGTTGTGGGTAGCTGTGAACCGTGAAACCCGCAAGGGTGTGATTCTGGGGCCGGATGAGCGGATCTCGCCGAAGGAAGCGCTGAAAGCCATGACGATGACTGCGGCCTATCAGTACTTTGAGGAAGACACCAAGGGGTCTTTGACCGAGGGTAAGCAAGCCGATTTGGTGATTCTCGGGGCAGACCCGCTGGCTGTAGATCCCAAAACCATTAAAGACTTCCCTGTGCTGGAGTCAATCTCCCACGGTAAAACCATCTTTCATCGTTAACCGACCGTAATCTCCAAGCATAAAAAAACCGAGCATGACGCTCGGTTTTTTATGTCTGCTGCCTGTAGTATGAGGTACAGGTATAGAAACAGGATTAATCTCTCCCGGTAATCAGCCCGACAAAGTTACAAGGTTTCTGGCGGCTGTCCAGCTGCGGTTTAATAATGTGATTCCATCCGGTTTTGCAGGCATTGTTAGAGCCCGGCAAACAGAAAATTACCGTACGATTGGCAAGTCCGCCTACGCAGCGTGACTGAATGGTTGAGCTGCCAATCTGATCAATGGATACCTGCCGGAACAGTTCGCCAAAGCCATCAATGGTTTTATCAAACAGTGGAATCATGGCTTCCGGAGTGCTGTCGCGACCGTGAAAGCCAGTGCCGCCGGTAATCAGAATGCCGTGGATGCTGTCATCAGCAATCCATTGCGAAGTCACGGCACGAATTTGATAAATATCGTCAATCACGATTTTGTGATCGAAATAGACATGGCCAGCGTCTTGAAGTGCGTCGCGTAAGAGGTGGCCTGAGGTGTCCGTTTCTTCGGTGCGGGTATCGGAAACCGTCAGCACGGCCAGGTTTAAAGGGGTCAGTTCTGAGCTCATAATGTAGTCCGTATACTCTATTCTTTATTTAACGTTCAGCATTTAATGTGAGCTGACAGTATTCGCTGATAAACAGCCCAATACTGTGGATGTTATCCAACGCTAGCAGGGGGCCTGAACAGCCGTAGTCTGCGGGTGAAATGTTTTCGTCGCTGGCGATGGCAACGATGGGGTGGGCTTCATCGCTCAAGCGCTCGGTGTTGTTGCTGGGGCGCACCACTTGAATTTTCGGTTGATCCCCCATTTTAAAGCCTTCCACCAGGACCAGATCCACAGGATCCAGTTTTTCCAGCAGATCGTCCAGTTCTTGTTCTTGTTGATTTCGCAATTCATTCATCAGGGCCCAGCGGTGGCTGGACGCGAGTAAAACTTGCTGCGCACCGGCTTCGCGGTGTTTGAAGCTGTCGGTGCCAGGGCGGTCTATGTCGAAATCGCAGTGCGCGTGTTTGATGGTGGACACTTTGACGCCTCGCTCACAAAACCAGCGCACCAGTTCGCTGACGAGTGTGGTTTTACCGCTGTTCTTCCAGCCGGTAATGCCGAAAACTTTGGGGGATAAGGTTTTCACGGATTCGTTTCGCAGAGTGAGTGACTTCAGGTGTGGAGAGTAACGGGTTGCGTGTTTAACCGCCAGTGGCGTTCATAAAGCGAATGATCTGGGGAGCATCGTCTTCATAAAAGTGATGTTTTTCCGGTTTGACGGTCATGGCGTCGACGATAACCTGTTTGAGTCTCTCTCTTTCGCCAGGGTAGCGTCGGATGACGGCCTTTAGATCTACGGCGTTTTCGTTGCCGAGGCACAGCAGTAGCTTGCCTTCTGCTGTGACTCGTACGCGGTTACAGGTGCTGCAAAAATTATCGCTGTGCGGTGAAATAAAACCGAGCTTGATCCTGGAGCCTGCGACGTTCCAGTAGCGTGAAGGTCCACCGGTTTCATAGTCACTTGGGGTCAAATTATGTTGTTTAGCGATTAGGTTCCGCAGTTCCGCACTGGAGCAAAATTCGGTCTGGCGGCCATGCTCGGTGACCTGACCCAGAGGCATTTCTTCAATAAAGCTGATGTCCAGATCGTGAGCCAGTGCATAGTTGACCAGCGGCAAGACCTGATCCAGGTTGCGGTTTTTCAGGATCACGGCGTTGAGTTTGACGCGCTCGATACCGGCGTCTTTTGCGGCTTGAATTCCTTCAAGCACGTCGTTCAGCTTACCAAAGCGAGTCAAATCGGTGAATTGTTCACTATTCAACGTGTCGAGACTGACATTGATGCGTTTGACGCCGGATTGTGCGAGTTCCGGTGCGTATTTCTTCAGTTGTGAACCGTTGGTGGTGAGGGTCAATTCGTTCAGACTATCGATCTGCCCGACCTGATCAAACAAAGTGGTGATGCCGCGGCGTACCAGTGGCTCACCGCCAGTGATTCGAATTTTGTTGACGCCTAACTCAGCAAACGCTTCACAAATCTCGATGCTTTCTTCCAGAGTCAAAACCTGAGCGCGGGGCAGAAACACCATGTCTTCCGCCATACAATAGACACAGCGATAGTCACAACGATCTGTCACAGACAGGCGCAAATAGGTGATGTCACGGCCAAAGGTGTCGGTTAATTTCATGGTTTTATTCAGTTTAACTCAGCGTATAACGGCCATATTGTGGCCTAACCTGTCGTCAGTCTCCAGTGAAAATTCAGAACTCAACGTCCGACTCGTACGATTAAGCCATCACCCGCGGCCTGTTTTAATGGCTGTTCGTCGTCTGGGGCAATCTCTGAGGCCGTAAGTTCTTCACCTAGAATTTGCTGACGTTCTTCACCGAGAATTTGCTGAAGCTCCGGCACACAGGTGCCGCAGCCAGAGCCGGCGCCGGTGCACTCACTGAGTTCTTTAACGGTGGTCAGGCCTTGCTCACGGATGGCGCTGCAGATGGTGGTTTTGCCCACCTGTTTACAGGCGCAAATGGTCTTGCCCTGCGCGAGCTTGCCTGAAGCTACACCTGTCAGAATCGAACGCTCAACAGTATCGTCAACCGGTTCGTCCAGTAATGACTGCACCCAGTCAAAATCCTGATTTTGCAGGCTTGGAGCCACAAGATAACAACCCAGTAATTGCTCTCCCTGAATCAGGGCAAAGCGATACTGCCCGCGGCTCGGGCTGCTGTAGTTAAGTTGACGAGAATTAAGTTGACGAGAGCTTAGTTGGCGAGAGCTAAGCTGGAGACTTTCCAGCTCGTTATCTTTCAGAGGCTCTGACTGAACACAATAAGGCTTCAGTTTGTTCTCCAGCTCCTTGGGAGAGTCATTGCTGGCCACTCGATACAAGTAGCCGCCATCCACTTTTTGGCGAACCCAGTAATCCAGATTTTGTGTGTCAATCACGGTTGAACTCAGCAGCAGAGCTTCGCTCTGGTAGTGCCAGGGTTTGATCGCCACCGGGGTGAACTTAAATTCAGGCTGTCCCGATACCGCATCGGTGTCAGGGCTGACCAGACTGCAAACACGTCCCGCGCTGGCCATGACACCAGTCCAGTGAATTGGCATAAACAACTGTCCGGGTGCCACTTTGGAGGAGATGTCCACGCGAATACGGGCATAACCCCATTCGTTTTTCAGCGAGGCAATTTTTCCGTTTTCCAAGCCGTACAGTTCGGCGTCTTTCTGATTCACAGAAATATAAGGCTCGGGCAGGTGAGCACCGAGGCGAGTGGACAGACCTGTTCGAGTCATGGTGTGCCACTGATCGCGAATCCGGCCGCTGTTCAGGCTCAGAGGGTATTTATTGCTGAGTTTGGATGCTGGAGCCTGATAGCGAACCGCGACAAACTGGGCTTTCCCGCTGGCAGTGAAAAAGCGGCCATCAGAGAACAGACGTTTATGTTTTATCTGTTCATCTTTTTTCTTTAAGGGCCACTGTTGAGGAGGCATTTGGGCGTATTCTCTTGCGGTTAAACCGGTCAGACCAGTCAGATCCAAATCACGGTTTACCTGCTTTTGAGGGTTTGAGTAATCCAGCTCCGTCATTCGCGCATACTCGTTGAAGACTTCGCCCTCATGAAGGTAATTAAAGGCATGCCCGTAACCCATGCGCTTGGCCACTTCGCTCATGATCCACCAATCCGGTTTGCCCTCACCCGGAGTCGGTAGCAAACGACGTTGACGGGAAATGCGTCGCTCGGAGTTGGTCACTGTGCCGGATTTTTCACTCCAACCCTGGGCGGGCAGAAGTACGTCGGCACAGCGGGTGGTATCCGTATCGGCGATGCAGTCGGAGACCACCACCATTGGGCAGTGCGTTAGAGCCCGTTTGATTTTATCGGCATCGGGCAGACTGACGACGGGGTTGGTGGCCATAATCCAGACGGCTTTGATTTTGCCGCGATCAATGGCATCAAACAGATCAATGGCTTTGTAGCCGGCTGTGACGGTCAGATTGTCTGTTTCCCAGAAATCACTGACCAGCTGATGATGAAGTGGACTGTCAAGTTCCATGTGCGCTGCCAATGTATTTGCCAGTCCGCCCACTTCACGACCGCCCATGGCATTGGGTTGGCCGGTGAGCGAAAACGGACCAGATCCCGGCTTGCCGATTCTGCCTGTGGCGAGGTGGCAGTTGAGGATACTGTTGACTTTGTCCGCTCCGCGTGACGATTGATTTACGCCTTGAGAATAAAGCGTTACAACCTTTTCTGTGTGGGCAAACCAGTCAAAAAACAGTTTCAGATCTTCCTGATCTACGCCCAGTGTTTTCGCCAGAGATTCTGAGTTGCAGCCGTCTTCCAGCGCGTGCAACAGGGCACGGTTGTAGCCTTCAGTGTGTTGCTGAACATAATGCTCATCGACTTTCTGACAGCTGGCCAGATGGCTGAGCAAGCCGTTGAACAATGCCACATCACTGCCCGGTTGCAGTGGTATGTGCAAATCGGCTACTTCACAAGTGTCGGTGACGCGGGGATCAATGGAAACCACTTTGACTTCAGGGCGCTGTTCTTTTACCGCTTTAATGCGTTGATACAGTACCGGATGACACCACGCCAGATTAGAGCCGGTAATGACAATTAAGTCAGCCAGCTCAAGATCTTCATAGCAGCCAGGAACCGTATCGGTGCCAAAGGCACGTTTGTGTCCGGCAACACTGGAAGACATGCACAGGCGAGAATTGGTGTCGATGTTTCCGGAGCCTATAAAGCCTTTCATCAACTTGTTGGCAACGTAATAGTCTTCAGTCAACAGTTGCCCGGACACATAGAAAGCCACTGAGTCGGGGCCGTGTTCTTCAATGGTTTTTTGA
Source organism: Pseudomaricurvus sp. (assembly GCF_965662505.1). NCBI lineage: Bacteria > Pseudomonadati > Pseudomonadota > Gammaproteobacteria > Cellvibrionales > Cellvibrionaceae > Pseudomaricurvus > Pseudomaricurvus sp. The sequence goes on from NZ_CBFIHX010000021.1 coordinate 24,663, forward strand.
AAACTTTTGGCGACATGATCCAGCGCTGTATTCCAGTCTGTGCGCATACCACTAATAGTCGGGTGTAATAAGCGTCCATCGGGAATCACCGTTTCACCCAGTGCCATGCCTTTAGAACAGAGGCGACCATAGTTAGCAGGGTGATCTTTATCCCCCCGAATTTCCAACTGACCATTGGGTTTGGGGCGTGCTTCAATTCCGCAGCCTACTCCGCAGTAGGCGCAAGTGCTTTTAGTCCATGGTGCAATGTTCGAAATAGCTGAGGTCACAATTAAGCTCCGGGCAATTCAGCAAACAAAAATGTTTTTTCTTCAGGCGCTTCTGTGTCTTTTAAATCAGGAGATAAAAGTAAGTCTGCTGATATAAAGGGAAACGCATTCATTGAGTAGGTTACGTGTAGGTGGCAGCAATAATCAGGCCAGTCGGGGTGAAGTTATGTTTTGTTTTCAAAACGCAGATTGATGCGGCTAGTTCTGAGGCTTTGTACTGAAATCTTCCGCGGTTCAGTGAAGAGAAGTGGGTACTGGTGGCGATTCCGCAGCTCAAAAATTGAGCGGTGGCGCAAATAGGCCTTACTTTGTGCACCAAAATAGATCTTTAATTTTTGTGCTCGTTTAATATTATTGATTAGACAATTTGTGTGTTTGGCTCAAAACAGGGTCATAAATGGTGCGGATAGGCTTCATCGTGGTGCGCAAACTTGGTTTTTTGGGGGGCGTTGTGATGTGTGCCGCGACAGTAAAGGGCTAATGAAATATGTGACAAAATTTATAACCCATTGATAAATATGAATAAATTATTTTTTCAGTGTTTTTTTTTAAGGCTGGCATTGTCCTTGCTCTACTAAACACAAGATTTATTGGTGCAGGGTTATGAACATGTCAGCTACGGACGTTCTTAAGAGTGAATACGTTAAAGCTTCTCCGACAGGGATCGTAAAGATCAAAGTCGCTAAGCCTGTTGCTGGCGCAGTTCAGGGAAAAGTCTGGCTTGTGGGAGCCGGCCCTGGAGATCCAGATTTGCTGACCGTTAAAGCGGTAAGAGTGATTGAACAGGCTGATTTGATTCTGTTCGACAACCTGGTGAGTCAGGAGATTCGCAACCTGTTTCCAGCCTCTACACCTGCGTTTTATGTGGGAAAAATTAAAGACGCACATTCCATTCCTCAGGATGAGTTGAATGAATTGTTGGTCGAGAAAGCCCAGCAAGGCCTGAATATTTGCCGTATCAAAGGTGGCGACCCGTTTGTGTTCGGACGTGGCGGCGAAGAAATGATGCGATTAAAAGAGTCGGGCATACAAGTTGATCTGGTGCCGGGTGTTACTGCAGCAGCAGGTTGCACCAGTTATGCAGGTATTCCCCTGACTCATCGTGGCGTATCGCAAGGTTGCACTTTAGTGACTGCCCACGCAGAAAAAGAATTAGGTATTAACTGGGCATCACTGGCTCAGATGGATCATACCCTGGTGTTTTATATGGGGCTGAGTAAAGCAGGCATGATCAGTGAGCGTTTGATGGCTGAAGGCTTAAATGCCGAAACGCCAGCAGCGTTGATCGAGAATGGCTGTTGTCCACAGCAGCGAGTGGTTCGTGGGCAGTTGCACGAGTTGGCCGACATGGTCGAGCGTGAATCGGTTCAATCACCGGCGTTAATCGTCGTGGGTCAGGTGGTTAACCTGGCCGAAAAACTAGATTGGTTTACAAGTCTCTCGTCAGAAGAGATTACTTCCAGCAAACAACTTCAAAAATTGTCAGCCTGATATTGAGGAAACGTCATGAGTAAGCAACGTGTATTGGTCGTCGGAAACGGCATGGTTGGCCACAAGTTTATTGATAACTTGTTGCAAGATTCCCAAGCCGAGAATTTCGAAATCATTACTTTCTCTGAGGAGCCGCGGCTGGCCTACGACCGTGTGCAATTGAGCAGTTACTTCAGCGGTGCTACTGCTGCAGATCTTGCACTTACAGATGAAGGTTACTACAACGAAAACGGTGTTAACTTTGTCCTGAATGACAAAGTTGTTGAGCTGAATACCCAGGAAAACTACGTGGTAACAGCCGGCGGCCGTAAAGAATCTTACGATAAACTGGTGTTGGCAACGGGTTCTTTCCCGTTTGTTCCGCCAATCCCGGGTAACGATCAGGAGCATTGTCTGGTCTACCGTACTATTGAAGATCTGGAAGCGATCACGACTTCTGCCTCACAAAGTAAAGTGGGTGTGGTTGTGGGTGGTGGTCTGCTGGGCCTGGAAGCGGCAAATGCCCTGAAGGCTGCGGGTCTGGAAACTCACGTCGTGGAGTTCGCCCCACGTCTGATGGCGGTTCAGTTGGATGAGGGCGGCGGTAGCTTGCTGCGCCGCAAAATTGAAGATTTGGATGTAACCGTTCACACCGAAAAAGCCACTTCAGAAATTGTTGCCGGTGAGACCTGTCGCTACCGCATGAACTTTGCGGATGGTAGCTTTCTCGAAACCGATATGATTTTGTTCTCTGCGGGTATTCGTCCGCAAGATGAGCTGGCGCGTCAGTTTGATCTGGAGATCGGTGAGCGCGGCGGGATTGTGGTCAACGACAACTGCCAGACCAACGTAGAGAATGTGTACGCGATTGGTGAGTGTGCACTTTGGAGCGGCCGTATTTATGGTCTGGTGGCTCCGGGTTACACCATGGCGAAAGTTGCGGTTTCTCATATCACCGGTGGTAGCGAAACTTTCCAGGGTGCCGATATGAGCACCAAGTTGAAATTGCTGGGTGTGGATGTTGCCAGTATCGGTGACGCACATGGCAATACTCCGGGTGCGCAGTCTTACACTTACAACGATGAAATTGAGCAAGTCTACAAGCGTCTGATTGTATCCGAAGATGGCAAAAAAGTTCTGGGTGCCGTATTGGTCGGGGATGTAGATGCCTACGGTAACCTGCTGCAATTGATGCTGAACGATATGGATCTGCCAGAGAATCCAGCGGGTTTAATTTTGCCAGCCAGTGATGGTGAGGCAGCCGTTGGATTGGGCGTTGATGCACTGCCAGACACGGCGCAAATCTGTTCCTGTTTTGATGTCACCAAGGGCCAAATTAAAGAAGCGGTTGCCGGTGGCTGTGTGGACATGGGCGGTATTAAAGGCGCTACCAAAGCTTCCACTGGTTGTGGTGGTTGTGCGGCACTGACCAAACAGGTTCTGGATGCTGAGCTGGCGAATCTGGGTTATGAAGTTAAGAATGACATCTGCGAGCACTTTGCGTATTCCCGTAAAGAGCTGGCTGATATTGTCCGCGTGAAGCAAATCAAAACGTTTGATGAATTGTTGGAAAGCCATGGTCACGGACTGGGCTGTGAAATCTGTAAGCCAACCGTCGGCTCCATCCTGGCTTCATTCTGGAATGATTATGTTCTCAAAGATGAACATATCGGCCTGCAGGATACCAATGACATCTTCCTTGGCAATATGCAGAAAGATGGCACTTACTCGGTTGTTCCGCGAGTGGCGGGTGGTGAAATCACCCCAGAGAAACTCATCGTGCTGGGTGAAGTTGCTAAAGAGTTCGATTTATACACCAAAGTGACCGGTGGTCAGCGTATTGACCTCTTCGGTGCTCAGTTGCACGAGTTGCCATTGATCTGGAAGAAGCTGGTTGATGCTGGTTTTGAAACTGGCCACGCTTACGGCAAGTCGGTACGTACTGTGAAATCCTGCGTAGGTAGTACCTGGTGTCGATATGGTGTGAACGACAGTGTCGGTTTCGCGATCAATCTTGAGGATCGTTACAAAGGCTTGCGCTCACCTCATAAACTGAAATTCGCCGTGTCTGGTTGTACTCGTGAGTGTGCAGAAGCGCAGTGTAAAGATGTGGGTGTGATTGCTACCGAGAATGGCTGGAACCTGTATGTGTGTGGCAATGGCGGCATGCGCCCTCGTCACGCAGACCTGTTCGCCACGGATCTGGATGACGATACGCTGATCAAGTATGTGGACCGTTTCCTGATGTTCTACATCCGTACCGCCGATCGTTTACAGCGTACTTCGGTATGGTTGGAAAACCTGGAAGGTGGTCTGGATTACCTGAAAGACGTCGTTATCAATGACAAACTAGGATTGGGTGCTGAACTGGAATCTGAAATGGCTGCCAATATTGGCAACTATCAGTGTGAGTGGAAAACCACCATTGAAAATCCAGAGAAACTGAAGCGCTTCAAGCACTACATTAACTCAGATGAAACAGATAACAGTCTGGCGTATGTTGCTGAGCGTGGTCAGCGTCGTCCAGCGACTCCTGATGAGCGCATTCAATCTGTTGAGTTGGTCGACTAAGTCGGGAATAGGAGAAATTACAATGAGTCAGTGGAAAACTATTTGTAGCGAAAACGATCTAACTCCGAATGCCGGCGTATGTGCTCTGGTAGACGGTGAACAGGTCGCAGTATTTTACTGCGGCAAGACCAAAGCCGTTTACGCGGTATCTAATTACGATCCGATTGGTAATGCTTATGTCTTGAGCCGCGGCATTATTGGGTCGCTGGGTGATGTGCCAGTTGTGGCGTCGCCTTTGTACAAACAACATTTCAATCTCCAGACAGGTGAGTGTCTGGAGGAGCCCGAGCACACACTGAAGACTTACCCAATTCGTATTGAGGCGGGTGAGGTTCAGTTGCAGGCCGCTTGACCTTCCTCAAGCAATTTAAGTTGTTCTCTGCACTGGGGGCGCATTTGCGCCCCATTTTTTTGCCTGTCTTTTGAGCGTCGCTTTTTGAGTGCTGCCTTTAGAGTGTTGCAGCGTGAGGATTGAAAGTCTGATTGATATCAGCTTGTGGTTGCCACTCCAGAGTGGTTACTTATGGTGCAAAAACACCCAGTTTTGTTCAATAAAACTACCGACCGTTTTCGTTTTCTTTTGTGTTCTGGTTTTTGGTGGTGCATTGCTGTGCATATGTGCATGCTTGTGGGGCTTAAGTTGGTTCGTATGTTTCGGTATTTTTTGTAACCTATTGATTTGTAATGGTTATTTTTATTTGGCATGGTGCGTGCTTTGAAAGGGAAAGTATTAATTCTTCCTTAGGGGATATACCGCTATGAGTTCCGCTGACAAATTTAATCTCTTCTCGTTTACGGGAAAGATGAAGATTCTCCATCTGAGTTGGATGGCTTTCTTTATTACCTTTATGGTGTGGTACAACTTCGCACCTTTACTTCAGGCATTGAAAGAATCCCTGGGGTTAACGACAGAAGAAATTAAAACTCTGTTGATCCTGAACGTGGCGTTTACCATTCCGGCACGTGTTGTGATTGGAATGTTGACGGATAAATACGGTCCCAGGGCCGTTTACTCCGGTCTGCTGGCAATTTGTTCAATCCCCTGTTTCATGTTTGCTTTGGCTGATACGTTTACTCAGGCTGCGATTGCGCGTTTTGCTTTGGGCTGTATCGGTGCAGGCTTTGTTGTAGGGATTCGTCTGGTCTCTGAGTGGTTCCCGCACAATGAGCTGGGGACTGCGGAAGGCATCTACGGCGGTTGGGGTAACTTTGGTTCTGCTGCAGCGGCCTTTACCTTGCCTACGGTTGCGGTCATGTTTGGCGGTGAAGATGGCTGGCGTTATGCCATGGGCATTACCGGCCTGATGAGTTTGTTGTTTTCATTCGTTTTCTACGCCAATGTAACGGACACTCCTAAGGGTTCTACATACTTCCGCCCGAAGAATCTTGGCGCCATGGAAGTGACTTCAAAGGGTGACTTCTTCTTCTTGCTGGTTATGAAGGTGCCTATGTACGCAGCGTTGGCGCTGTTGGCATGGAAACTTTCGCCATCAGGTGTCAGCATGCTGACTGCCAATACGGTCACGGCTATCTACGTGGGCTTGGTTGCTCTCTATCTGTACGATGTTTCTCATGTTTGGAAGGTTAACAAAAATATTTTTAAAGAACCTGTTCCAGAAATTCATCAGTATAAATTCAAGCAGGTTGCGGTACTGAATGTGCTTTACTTCGCTACCTTTGGCTCTGAATTGGCAGTCATTTCCATGCTGCCGTTGTTCTTCTCTGAAACCTTTGAATTGACTCCGGTGGTTGCGGGTATGGTCGCATCTGCCTATGCCTTTATGAACCTAATGTCTCGTCCTGGCGGCGGTTGGTTGTCGGATAAATTTGGTCGTAAACCCACGCTGCTGATCTTAACGGCTGGTCTGGCCGTGGGTTACTTTGTGATGGGTCATATCGATGGTGCCTGGCCTGTTTGGCTGGCTGTAGTCGCTGCAATGGCATGCTCTTTCTTTGTACAGTCGGGAGAAGGTGCTGTGTTTGCTGCGGTGCCTCTGATCAAGCGTCGTATGACGGGTCAGATCGCAGGTATGACGGGCGCTTACGGTAATGTGGGGGCGGTGGTTTACCTGACGGTATTGTCCATGGTCGATTACAGTACGTTCTTCCTGGTGATTTCTGCGACTGCGGTACTGGGCTTTGTGACCCTGCTGTTGATGGAAGAGCCTTCAGGCAAGATTGCCGAGGTCAACGAAGATGGCAGTGTTGAATTGATTGATGTGGCGAAGGCCTAAATCAGTTTGCTTTATGTCTGATGACTTAGACAGTTAAACCGAAACGGCCATCTACGATGGCCGTTTTTTATGGCAGTATAGATTTTCAGGCGATTCAGCGGCTAACCAATCGTCCAATAGCGCTCAGTAGGGAAAGGCTACCATAATGATCGAAGCTACAACCGCAAACACAGGTTCGGACAGTAACACTGCAGCCGTACTGAGTGTCAAAGTAGGGGGCTATACCACCGCTGGAACGAAACAGCGCAACGAGGATGCCTTTGCAGCCAAACTGCCAACCAGTCCAGGCGTGGTGAATTACAAGGGCATTGTTGCCTGTGTCGCCGATGGCGTGAGTTGCAGTGAAAATGCTCAGCAGGCCAGTATCACCAGCGTGACGCAATTTATCGAAGATTATTACAGTACGCCGGACAGCTGGAGCGTTAAAAAGTCAGCTGCCAGAGTGTTAACCTCTTTGAATTCCTGGTTGTTTCATCACGGTCAACAAAGCGACCTTCGACATAATGGTTTGGTAACCACGTTTTCTGGCGTGGTACTGAAATCCAATACTGCGCATTTGTTGCATGCTGGGGACAGTCGTGTTTTTCGCTTTCGCGAAGGTCGTCTGAAGCAATTGACCCGTGATCACAGTCACAGTCAATACGGTCGAAAAAGCTTCTTGACCCGCGCGTTGGGTATGGACAGCCATTTGGAAGTGGATTATCGACAAGTCTCTCTGCAAGTGGGTGATCTGTTAGTGTTTACCACTGACGGTGTGCATGAATATCTGTCTCTTGCGGATTCGATAAAGCTGCTCAGTGATGCCGGAGATGATCTGGAAACTGCTGCCAAAGCGTCGGTTGAGAAAGCATTAGCCAATGGCAGCGATGACAATCTCAGCTGCCTGTTGGTTCGTGTCACAGAGTTGCCCCAGGCTGATGTGGATGAGGTCTATCGTCAGCTGACGGAGTTGGTGATTCCCCCAGTGATGGATGTGGGGAATAAAATTGATCACTTTGAAGTGTTACAAGTGATGCACAGTGGTACGCGCAGTCACTTGTACTTGGTAAAGGATAACAATACTGGCAGGAAGCTGGTTCTTAAGGCGCCTTCAGAGAACTTTTCAGAAGATGCACAATATTTAGAAGGTTTTATTCGGGAGCAGTGGGTAGGACGGCGGTTAAACAGCCCCTGGGTGATGAAAATTTATGAGCGCCCCCACGATTCCCCTTTTCTCTATCACTTGTGTGAATATGTTGAGGGGCAAACCTTACGCCAGTGGATTCACGACAACCCAAATCCGGATTTTGATGAAGTGCGCTCCATTACGGAGTCGATTATCCGTGGTATCAGGGTGTTTCAGCGTATGAGTATGGTTCATCGGGATCTTAAACCGGAGAACATCATCCTGAATGCACAGAAAAAAGCCGTGATTATCGATTTTGGCACTGTGCGTGTTGATGGCCTCGACGAAATCGGCTCACCGATTGATGATGAAACGCCCGTAGGATCCGTGGATTACATCGCGCCTGAATATCTCAGGGGTGAAAAGGGTCTGCATCAGTCAGACATCTTTTCATTGGGAGTGATGGTCTATGAGATGCTCACAGGCAAGTTGCCTTATAAAACATCCGCAGCACAGCAGCGAAACCCGCAGCGTTATCAGGACTGGCGTTACTTTTCGGCGCGTGATTATCGTAAGGAAATCCCACTGTGGCTCGACCTCGCTCTGGAGAAAGCCTGCGCAGAATCGCCCGCACAGCGTTATGCTGTGTTGTCGGAATTCTTAGCGGATATTTCAACGCCAAACAGCCAGCTGGTGGGAGACCGCCAGAATTCGCCTTTGTTAAAGCAAAATCCATTATTGTTCTGGCAGTGGGTGTCGGCAGTATTGTTTGCAGTGGTATTGATCGAGGCGTGGTTCTTGAGTCATTAATTCTGAGGAATGTTTAGACCAGGTTTATTCCTCAGATTTTCCAAAGCTACTGAATAGCGCGTCTTTTTCTTCGCTGCTGACCGTCGTAGCGGATTTGAGTCTTTGATTGTCACTGCAAACCTGATTGCGGCCATTGTTTTTGGCCTGATACAGCCAGGCATCCGCGCGTTTGATCAGTGTTTCTTGTGAACAAGGGGACGCCAGAGTGTAGGAGTCGACGCCGGCACTGGCTGTCAGTGGAATCGTATTCTCTTCCGTTAACAGCGGTGTGGATTCAATCAGGACTCTGAGTCGTTCGGCAACCTGAATGCCAGTTTCCAGATCGGTAGACGGTAAGATGATCAGGAATTCTTCTCCGCCGTATCGGCAGGGTATGTCGAGTTTTCGGGTTGCGCTGTTGATCAAGTCTGCGGTGTGACGCAGCACTTGATTACCTATGTCATGTCCCCAGCGATCGTTGACCTGCTTAAAATAATCCAGATCCAGCAGAATCAACGTGGTTTCCTGACCGGTTCTCTGGGTGCGTTCAAATTCCTGATCCAGCGCCTGATGAATGTAGCGAAAATTAAACAGCCCGGTAAGGGCATCCGCAATCACTTGCTCATCAAGCTTTCTGATATCGGCTTTAAGGCTTTCAATGCAGGCGCACAATTCATTAATTGCTGGCACAGGCTGCTTACAGGCCGGACAGTGATTGTCTTGGCACCATTTCTCCTGTGTCAGATCAGAGTGTGAATCTGACCGAATGTTCTTATTGCCCGGTGTTTGTGGCACTGGCGCTCCTTTCTACCTGCTGTAGCCTGACTTTCATTCTAGGGAGTTCTTTGCCCGAGTCAATCGGGCGAGATCCTCTGGAGTATTGATGTTATTAAATGGGTTTCTGATGCTGTCGTCAAAATTCACATAACAATGGGGTTGTTGTTCAATAAACCCCATTAGCCGCCGTTTGTTATCTTGCGTAATAAAGTCTACGAGGACGCCAGTTAGACTGGTATGCCAGAGGGCAAAGGTTGGGTGAGCCTTGGTTCCGCTACGGGCTGCGATGATACGGTCTTCAGACGTTCTGGCTTGCCATAAACGGCTGGCCAGATCTTCCGGGAAGAAGGGCGTGTCCACCGCAACGGTGATCAGCCACTCGTTGGTTGAATGTTTCTTCACCCAGTCGAGCCCTGTGAGTATACCTCCCAGTGGTCCAACGTCTATTTGGCTATCGGCAAGCTGAGGGATATCTGAAGCCTCTGGACAGGTCGGGAGTTCGGCGTTGGTACTGATTAAAAGGTGATCGGTTTGGGGGTAAAGACGCCTGATCGCATGGTTGATTAGCGTATCGCCATCCAGTGTCAGCAACGCCTTGTTTCGGCCCATACGTCGCGATTGGCCGCCGGCGAGTATCAGTCCGGTTATGGGAGGGAGGTTGCTCAAGTTATTCGCCTGTGCGGGGTTTGGTTTATGAATCCTGAGCGGTCATTTAAACACGCCTGCTTTTACGGGGGAATCCCGCTACAATTCCTGCATTTGATCAATTCCTACACCGTAATAATTACCGGACACGATCCATCTTCCCGACGATGTATTAATTGTGTACGAGGAAATGTTGGAGACGATTTTGGGAAACAGCTTTGAGAGATAACTTTGAGATATAACTTTGAGAGACAAACATGATAGATATTGATCAGGTACGCCGCGATTACCTGCAAGGTGGTTTAAAGCGCGAAGACCTTGCCAGTGATCCGATTGAGCAATTTGAGCTTTGGCTCAAGCAGGCCATTGAGGCAGGAATGCAGGACCCCACCGCCATGACCGTGGCAACGGTGGACGCGGAAGGACAGCCCAGTCAGCGGATTGTGCTGTTAAAGCAGGTCGATCCTCAAGGCTTTGTGTTTTACACAAACTACGAGAGCCACAAGGCGCAGGATATCACCGTCAATCCTCTGGTAAGTTTGCATTTTCCCTGGCACGCATTGGAGCGGCAGGTAAAGGTGTGTGGTAGGGCTGAAAAAGTCAGTGCTGCGGATTCCCTGAAGTACTTTTCTTCCCGGCCGGAAGAAAGCCAGTTGGCCGCCTGGGCATCAGCGCAGAGCCGCCCGGTATCGTCCCGCCAATTGCTGATGCAGCAATTTAATGCCATGAAAGAGAAGTTTAAGCAGGGCAAGATCCCCCTGCCGGATTTCTGGGGTGGTTATCGGGTCGTGCCCAGTTCGATTGAATTTTGGCAGGGCGGCGCTCACCGCCTTCACGACCGGTTTCAGTACTCTCGACTTAAAGCAGATGATCGCTCTGAAACCGGTGGTGACTGGACGATTGAGCGGCTGGCGCCTTAAGGTCTGTTAACAGACCCTAATGAGCCGAGGCGCAGTGGCCGCCATCCAATACAACGGTATGGCCTGTGACCCAGGCTGAGGCGCGGGCGCTCAGGTAGATGGCTGTGCCTGCGGCATCTTCCGGTGAACCAATGCGGCCTCTGGGAATGTTCTTGCCGGCTTCCTCTTCGTGTCCTTCCAGAGCGAACGCGGTCATCTTGCTGGGGAACAGGCCCGGAGCGATGCCATTGACGTTGATGCAGTCGTTCACGAGGTCTGCAGCCAGATGTTTGGTCAGGTGCATGACCGCGGCTTTACTGGCTGAGTAGGAATAATTGGTCATATTGGGGTTAAACAAACCATTAATCGAGCCAATGTTGATCACTCGGGCGGGATCTTCCTGATCGCCGGCGGCGCGCATGGCTGGCAGCAGTTGTTGGGTCAGGAAGAACAGCGATTTGACGTTCAGATCCATAACCTTGTCCCAACCGGCTTCGGGGAATTCATCAATGGGAGCGCCCCAGGTGGCTCCGGCGTTGTTCACCAGAATGTCCACTTTGCTTTCTCTGGCTTTGATGTCGCTGGCAAATGCTGCGACACCTTCGACGGAAGATAAATCTGATGTCACGGCAATGCATTCACCATACTGACTTAGTTCGTTAGCTGTAGCATCCAGCTCTTCCTGCTTGCGGGCGGTAATGTAGGTTTTGACGCCGTTTTCAACGAAGCCGCGGGCAATCATGGCGCCTATCCCCCGGGAGCCTCCGGTGACAACTGCGACTTTGCCTTGCAGATCGAATAAGTTTTTCATGCTGCTTTCCTTTCCAAATTGTCGTGAAATATCGTTGTTATTGAACGCCGTCGCCGTGCATCGGGTTCGTTTTATCGGCGGCCCAGCTGCTAGAATGTGGTTTTCACTCGGCGCTGTCTGGCTGCCAAATGTGATTTGAGATTAGTGCCGCTGTTGACCGATGTCCAAGTCATCCCATGTCCGGTTGATCGGCGGACAACCGTTTTATACGTGTTTCACGAGAGAGGAGAGCGCCATGCGTTATATCGCCATGAAAGAACCCGGTGATGCCAGGGTTTTATCGGTGGATACCACCGAGACCCCACAACTACAGGCCGGTGAGGTGTTGATTGATGTGGCCTACGCAGGTGTCAACCGACCGGATGTTTTTCAGCGTATGGGGGCTTACCCGCCGCCGCTGGGGGCGTCACCGATTCTGGGATTGGAGGTGTCAGGCACAGTGACTCAGGTGGGCAGTGGTGTGACGCAATTTTCAGTGGGCGATACGGTGTGTGCCCTGACCAACGGTGGAGCCTATGCCGAACAAGTGGCCGTGGACGCCAGTCAGTGCCTGCACGTACCCAAAGGTTTATCGTTGGCAGAGGCTGCGGCGCTACCGGAAACCTGTTTTACCGTATGGAGTAATGTTTTTGACCGGGGTGGATTAAAGCCGGGCGAGACTTTGTTGGTTCATGGTGGTGCCAGCGGCATCGGTACTACCGCGATCCAGATGGCCAAAGCGCTGGGGTCGAGGGTGATTGCAACGGCGAGCTCAGCGGATAAGTGCCAAATGTGTCTGGATCTGGGGGCTGATCTTGCCATCAATTATCGCGAGGAGGATTACGTCGAGGTGATCAAGTCGTTTACCGATAAGCGTGGCGTCGATGTGACTTTGGATATGGTGGGCGGTGATTACATCGATCGCAACATTCAGGTGGCGGCGATGGACGGCCGGATTGTGAGTATTGCCTTTTTGCGTGGACCTAAGGCTGAAGTAAATTTCATGCCGGTGATGCTCAAGCGCCTGACGCTTACAGGTTCTACCCTGCGTCCGCAGCCGCCGGAAGTGAAAGCGCAGATCGCCACTCAACTGGAAGCCATCGTCTGGCCATTGATAGTAACCGGGAAAATCAAACCTCAACTGGCAAAAATCTTTTCCTTGTATGACGCCCCGGAAGCCCACCAAATGATGGAAGATAACAAGATCATCGGCAAAATCGTATTGGATATGCAGGCGGAATCATAAGCATGACAGATCAGAAAATATCGGATCAATCCGTGAATGGCCCGTTGGCAGGCGTGCGAGTCATTGAAGTGGGGCAGCTGTTGGCAGGCCCTTTTGCTGGTGCCATGCTGGCTTACTTTGGCGCAGAAGTGATCAAAATCGAACCTCCCAAAGGCGGTGATCCGATTCGTGGTTGGCGAGTCCTGGAAAATGGAACCTCCCTCTGGTGGCGCAGTCTGGGGCGCAACAAAAAATCCGTGACTCTGGATCTGAAACAGGAGCAGGGGCGAGCGCTGGCGCGAAAGTTGATGGACAGCGCCGATGTGGTGATTGAAAACTTTCGTCCGGGCGTTATGGAAAAGTGGGGGCTGGGGCCGGAAGAGCTGAAGTCCACCAATCCTGATCTGGTGTTTGCCAGGATTTCTGGCTACGGGCAGGATGGACCCTATGCTTCGCGCCCCGGGTTTGCCTCGGTCTGCGAAGGCATCAGCGGCTTTCGCTACGTCAATGGTTTCCCGGGGCAGGCGCCA
>NZ_CBFIHX010000022.1:0-37857 GCF_965662505.1 Pseudomaricurvus sp.
ATCGATCCAGTCGTCCTGCTCGCGGTGGTAGAGAGCAAAGCGAGAACTGATGGAGTCCGTCAGAGGAACATTAATTGCGCCGGTAAATTCCCGGTAACCATCTTCGCCTACACCCACATCAATGCTGCCGCCGAAGTCTGGTTCTGCTTTGCGAGTGTGCATGCTGATGGCGCCGGCAGAGGCGTTGCGTCCAAACAGAGTACCCTGTGGACCTTTTAACACTTGCACTGATTCGAGATCGTAAAAGGTGGACGCGCCACTGACAGTCAAAGGCACTTCATTCATATAGGCCACAACCGCAGAGGGTGAACCACTGAAAGTATCCGCCGACTGACCGCGAATGGAATAGGTCAGAGAGTTATTACCCTGGGTCTGGCGAATGGTCAATCCGGGTACTGCGGCCTGCAAATCCGAGTCCGTCTGTACCTGACGGTCAGCCAGCTGTTCAGTGCCCATCGCAGTGACAGCAATCGGTACGTGCGCCAGACTCTCATCACGACGACGAGCGGTGACGATCACTTCTTCCAGAGTCGCTTTATCAGAAGCTATAGCTTTTTGGGAAGAGTTTACAGTCTCTTGTGAAATAGCATCCGAGGGTAACAGCACTGCCATCAAAGCCAGCGCCGAACACAACGGACTCAGTGGCAAGCTGGTGGGCTTATTATTAGGTTTATAAAGCATTGCTCTCTCCTTTGTATGGATTTTATTATTGCTTTTATCTTATTTTTTATTGTTATCAATTTAACCATTAAATACGCATGATCTACTGAAACTCCGCCAAAGCCTGCGAACGGGCATCCATAATTTCTCTCAGATGATTGACAGGATCACCTGCGGTTAACCCTCCATCCACAGGCATTACAATGCCCGTTACCTGTGCGGCTCGATCACTGGCCAAGAACATAGCCGCCTGAGCCACATCGGAGGGTTTGCCATGACGTTTCAGAGGTTGATTGGAATCCATAGCCGGGGATACGGCTTCTTTGACTTTTTCAATTTGTGCATCCGTTAATCCCGGAATCGCAAAAGAGGTCAATGGACTGCGAATGTGTCCCGGAGCCAGGCAGTTGACCCGGATACCATATTCCGCCAGGTCAATCGCGATAGACTTGGTAAACATCACTACTGCCGCTTTGGTAGATCGGTAAGTCATAAGGGCATGACCAGGTAACAGACCAGCAATAGACGCGTTATTGATAATGACACCGCCTCCATTTTTAGACATATGGCGACCAGCAGCCTGACTGCCTTTAATTACCCCGAACAGGTTAATACCTACAACCTTGTCGAAATCGGAGAAATCATCGTCCAGGAAACGATCATGCTGTGCCCCTGAAATACCGGCATTATTAAACATGATGTGCAAACCACCGAATTCTTCGATGGCGTAATCAACCAAGGCCTGAACCTCCTCAGCCTTGGAAACATCGGTGCGTTTAAAGCGGGCATTTTTCCCCAGGGCGTTTTCCATTTCAGCGCCACGAGCTTCATTAATATCGGCAAAAACAACTTTCGCGCCTTCTTTGACAAATAACTCTACCGTCGCTTCACCGATACCACTGGCACCACCGGTGACAATCGCCACCTTTCCTGCAAGTTCCTGACTCACTCATACCTCCACATTTTTATCGTTATGTGACAATATTTATTGTGACAATATTTAGATTTATTGTGACAATATTTATTTCGCCATGGTTATAGGGCTATCGCTTGCTGAAAGTTAACGGCAGAGCCTCAATGGCGTGAGTCGCAACGGTTTTTTGATACTTCAACTCTTCGACCGGCACAGTCAACTTAATATTATCGATTTTTTTAATCAGTTCCCGTGCGGCCACTTTAATTTCCATGCGCGCCAGTGAGGCACCGATACACCTGTGGATACCCACTCCAAACGCCACATGAGACCCAAGGTTTTTGCGTTTCATATCAAATTCACGAGGGCATTCGAACTTCTCTTCGTCGTCATTACCAGAAGCATACATAACAAGCAAGTGAGCACCTTTTGGCAACTTCTGTCCGCCCAACTCAGTGTCTTCCACAGCCATCTTTGCCAATCCGCGAACAGGCGGTGCAAAGCGCAACAACTCTTCGACAAAACGATTGAGAAATTTATCATCATCGCAGTTATCGTAAAGTTCCTTAGCCAGCTTGGAGTCCGTCGCCAAAATCAGTAACAAATTAGTAATCGCCGTGGCTGTGGTGTCATTACCGGCAATAATCAGCGCACGAACCAGAGATACGGCCTCTCCGTAGGTTAATTTGGTACCATCATCAAGTTCTGAATGCACCAAATCCGAGATCATATCTTCCTTCGGCTCGGCTTCTCGATCTTTCATTTGCTCGGAAATAAAGTTCTGTAAATCACAGATTTCTTTAGCGTTCTCGACCATTTCTTCACGATTTTGCATCCTCCCGATCTGAGCTGTAATAGCTTCAGACCAGCGAGATATTTTCTCACCGTTAAACTGGTCTATGCCCAACTGCTCACAGATGACCGCAATCGTCAGGGGAATCGAAAATTCTCTTACGCCTTCTACAACTTCACCCTTCTCGGCTTTATCAGCAATAGTGTCGACAAGGTCAGAGATAATTTTGGTGATTCCTGGCTCTAACATTTTCACGCGGTGAGCAGAAAACGCGCCATCCATCAATTTACGAATGCGAGTGTGTTCTGGTGGATCACTTTTGATGACATCAGGGAAGTAACCGCCCCCCTGGCTTTCAAGAATTTGTTTAAACTCTTCAAAAAATCCGCTGGCATACTGAGCTTCGTAGCCCTGCTTATCGGAAAATGTAATTGGATCTCGCAACACAGTCACAATATCTTCATAGCGTGTGACCAGCCACATCCCCAGCTTTTCATCGTAATGGACAGGATCCTCTGTTCGCATGGTCCAATAAAAATCACGAGGATTGGACTGAATGATTGGGTCCGTCAGTGAAATGTCCGACAAATCCACTTTCTGACGTCCGGTAAATGGACAGCCGCCCGTTGATTGCTCTTTTGTTTCGCTGGTAGTCATGACCTTACCTCAACTTTTTAACAGTGTTGTAATGATTGTTATTTCTTGTTCATTTAGTTAGCTTTACTGCAGGGTGCTTTTATCGCTACCCATAAAGAAATCTTGCTCATCAGTATTGATCGATGCTGTATCAGGTTTGTATATTTCCGAGTTTTCTTCCAACACTGAAAAACTGTCTGCCCGATATTCTCGAGGCCCTTTCCCGTGAACACGCTTGAACTTCCTACTGAAATGAGCGGGACTCTTAAAACCGACCCGAAAGGCGATTTCAGCAATGGAGATCTCAGTAGGTTTGGACGTAGATAGCCACCGACTGGCAATTTTCAACCTCTGATCCCAGATGTATTCTGAAAATGAAATATCTTTTTGTTTTAGTAAGACAGATAAATAGCGCGGCGAAATACCACAAGCCTCGGCCACCATTGCTGTACTGAGTTTCGGGTCTGACAAATGAATTTCGATATATCGGAGCACTGTATCCAAGCGTTGCTCTGCTATAGTTTGACGCTCTTTGATCAAGTTGTCGTGGCCTATGATAGAGCCGGAGAGTAAGGTTAACGCGCTATTGAGCAACATTTTTTCTGCGTGTGGCTGAAGCTCATCTGTAGACTCCAACACTTCAGTCAACATATTCTCAATAATGGAATATAGTCGGCCACCGGATGAGACCGTGAAACCAGTACTGACATCCTGAGGAATAAGTTCACGGAATACATGTGAAGGTACTAATACATGAAGGACATCGTGCATGGCGTCATCATCGATTTTGCACTCGATACTGAATGGCGTCATGGATTTTGTGATCGCAAAATCACCTGAGCTGGCCACACTGCGTCCGCCAGAGTGAGAAATACTCAAGCTGCCGCGTTTGACAAACCACAGAACTACCACGTCGGTGGCATCCGCACGAATATGATACCAGTTCCGTTTAAAATTCAATCGGGTTTTTGAGCGTAACCGGATGATAGAGCAAGGCCCGACAGATTTTTTATCCGCACGCACATCAATGACGGAACCCGCTTCAATCGAGTAGTCGCCCAGATAGTATTCCTGGTTTCCGTCACCTCTGTAGGTATCCTGACAGGATTGGTAGTTGTTCTTGTCAAAGGAAAATAGTGTTTCAGACATATCTACACCTCTCGCGGTTGCCGTTCTCTGGTTTTCGTTATTGTTGTTTTATTTAACTTCCTAACGGATTACGCCTTGCTCGGAAAGCTTTGCTCGTTGCTCTTCAGACAGTCCCAGTATTTCACCGAACACATAGTCGTTGTGTTGTCCCAGTTGTGGTGCATCATCCTTCACCTCTGCCATACGGGACATTTTCCAGGAAGGCCCCAGAATGGATCTGGTGTGGCCGTCTTTATCACTCACTTCCTGATAAAAACCTCTCATCCAAAGTGTTTGATTCGCAATTAAATCAAGAGAACTTAAACTCTTGGTGGCCGCGACACCCTGTTTTTGCAGTTCTTCTGCCAGCACTTCTGCTCTGTGCTCAGAGGTCCAGGCTGACAGCAATCGATCTAGCTCTTTTGTTTGAGATATGCGATCTTCTGCCTTGGAAAATTTCGGATCGCGCGCCAATTCCGGCCGCCCCATAATTTCAGTCAGAGACTGCCAGACGTGATCCCCGGACACCGCGATGGCAATCCATTCATCATCCTGACAGGGGTAGACTCCGTGAGGCGCCATCTCAGAATGATGGTTGCCAGTGCAAGCAGTTACCTGGTTATTGAGAGTAAAATCCATCACAGAATCACCGATCATACTGGTCATAGTTTCCACAGCAGAGACATCAATAAACTGTCCCTCGCCAGTGCGACGGCGGTGCAGTAAAGCAACGATTGTTGCGTAAGCCGCGGCGGTACCAAAAGTGGAATCTGCATAACGGATATTCATGCCTGTAGGCGCTTCATCCTCGTAACCTACAATGCTGCTCAATCCGCCCAGTGCGGCGAAACATGGCGCGTAACCAGTCTGATAGGCAAGCGGACCTTCACTGCCATACATGCCCATAGAGACATAAATAATATTTGGGTTCACTGCTTTTACTTGGTCGTAGCCCAATCCCAGTCGGGACACTGCACCGGGGCGCAGGTTTTCAACGACCACATCTGACTCAGCCAGCAAGTCGAGGAGCAGCTTGATGCCTGCCTCGGTCTTCATGTCGATTTGCGCACTCAACTTTTGCGGATTCACCGCTTTAAAACCCGGTGCATTATTGATGTCGTCCACGCCATAAACACGTGTTACATCCAGAGAGCCGAGACTTTCAATCCGAATGACTTCGGCGCCGAGAAATGCCAATTGCTTACCGGTATAGGGGCCCGCCCAGACTTTGGTTAACTCGATAACACGGACACCTTCCAGCGGGCCGCCCCGCTTTACTTCACTCATCAGATATTCTCCTCGGCGGTTAACCACGCAGTCAGAGTTTCATCGGTATGCTCACCCAGAAAAGGGGCAACAGAACTGAGCTGGGCCGGCGTTTTACTGAGTTTATAGGGCACAGTGGGATACTGAACTTCGCCCAGTGACGGATGCGTTAATGTGGTGAAAAACTCGCGATGCTGATACTGCGGTGACGACAACAGGTCGCCGGGGTTATTCACAGGCACCAGAATCAACCCCAGTTTTTGTGCAACTTCAGCGACCTCAGCTTTATTCTGATGTGCTAACCATTCACCCACATGCTGGCGACATTTGGCAACGCGTTCCGGTGTGCATTCACGCTCCAGCCAGTTCGCTGGAAAATCTTCCATCCATGCCGGACTCCCCAGCATTTTCCCCAATGCTTCCCAATGTGCAGGCGCGGACATCCAGATATACACATAGCCGTCGGCGCAGGTGTAAATGTCTGCCGGGCCATGCAGGTCATAGGCTTTGCGATCATTGCTGACGTTCATATCACCGGCAATCATTTGTCCCAGCACATAGTCTGCGCGAGAGGCAAGAACGGCCTGGGTGGAAATGTCGATCCACTGTCCCAGTTGCGATTCTTCCCGAGCGAACAACACAGAGACAATACACATGGCGGCATCCAGTCCCGCCTCGTAACTGGGCAGATGCTGACCGGCACCTTTGAGCGGTTCGCGAGCCGGATCTGCAGCACTGGGCGTATGAAACCCCCACCCACTGCTGTGGAAGACATTCAGATCTTCAGCGTGCATTGGTTCATCAATCCCCAATCCGAACGGAGTAATGGAACATACCACCAGATGCGGAAATCGGGTTTCAACCAGTTCAGCATTCAGTCCCACACTGTCCAACCACTGACCCGAACGGTCGGTGATAACCACATCCACCTTCTCAAGCAATTGGTTCAATGTTTCCAGACCGGAGTCCGAGGTGATATCCAGCGCTACCGATCGCTTATTCGTGTTGAGATAGGCAAACAAGCCACTGCGCCCTGTCTCTTCACCGGATGACACCAGCGGCGCCATATGACGAGTAGGGCTACCACTAACCGGATCCTCCAGCTTGATGATTTCTGCACCAAAGTCCGACAGCAGCTTGCCGCAGTATTCACCGCTGACAGCCTGAGTCAGTTCGAGAATCTTTATCTTTGCTAGCGCAGAAGTCGTTGCTAGTGAAGAGGTCGTTGTTAATGCAGACACTGTTCTGTTTTCTCCGTGGATTCAAAAAAACTAACGGGATCAAGGCTTCTTTCGATTTGAGCCTTGCAAACGCCACTCGGGTGGATATTCCATATCCAGGTCCTTGACCACATTGTTGAGACCTTTCTCGAAGGTTTCAGCACCAAATTCAACGTCGGCAGGACGATCATTTTTCACCACAGGTAACATACCTTCCACCAAACCGGTCAGCATACTGCCCATGTATTCGCCACGATGCTGCTTGTACAGCTCGATAAAGGTTTTCTGAATCTGTACCACATCGGTAGGACGGGTACGGGCACAACCCATCGCGTACTTTTTGGTTTCTTCTTCCAGATTTTCGAACGGAACAACGCTGTTAATAAAATTGCACTTGTCCATTTCTTCCGCGGTAAACGGGCGGCCTGTAAACAGCATCTCAGAAAACTTGCGCAGACCGATGGTTTCAATCCAGGTCCAAAGGCGAGGGCCCCAACCGACATAACGGAAGGATGGGTGGCCAAACAAGGTGTCATCGCTGCTGACGACCAAATCAGCATCTGCTGCCTGATAAAAATGCCAGCCGTAACAGTATCCCTTGGTCTCGACGATGCTGATTTTTTTGAACTCCTGCAGTGGGCGATTTCCCGCCGCTGCCTTGGCGTAGTGATCGGTCATGCCGTGCAGAAAACGGAAGGAATCTCTGGGCGGGTATTTCACATCCGGATCTTCAATGCCAAATTCGTGCAACAGAGAAATGTCTTCGCCGTCCTCTTTATAAAAATCGGCTTGCTCCGGCAAGTCTCCGCCAGTGCCAAAATGCTTGCCTTCACCGCGAATAACCAACACTTTGACCTCATCATCAATGTTGGCTTTTGATACCAGTTCCGCGTAGTACTGACGCATTCCAGCGGTGGTGGCGTTCAAACTTTCGGGGCGATCAAAAGTCAGGGTGGCAATACGGGTCGCCGGGTCTTTTTCGTAGCGTATCCAGCGTTTGCCTTCTTCTCTCATCTCTTCAAGCGTTTTCACGTTGTTCCCCTATTCTCTGTCGTGTGATTTTTATAGGAATCGTTCTTGTTTAGACTTCTATATAACCTGCAACCAATATAACCGGACTTATTATTCCATCGAGGCCATATTTATTATGTTGTTTTAGGCAAGGACAACATTGTTGTACACTTGACGAACAACCTTAGCCACACAAATATAACAACTCTGTTGTCTTTGACTTACGGGAGCTGACTCAGCCCACCGATGCAGTCAGCGAGGTACTCATCATGAGCGACAATCACTTCTTTACTCTCGATGGCCCACTGGATTCCATGCCAATGGAAAACCAGATGCGTTGTGCCAACCTGTCCGGTTTTGCCTATTTGTCCGAACAAGTCGGCAAGGATCCCCGGGAAATTCTGGAGCGCCACAACATCGATCCCTGGCTTGCTCGCGACCCCGACAACCACATTGAGTGCCAGTCGCTGGTCAATCTGCTGGAGTATTGCAGCAGCTCTTTCAATGACGCTACTTTCGGGTTGCGTCTGGCGGAATTGCAACAGCCGGATGTGTTTGGCTGTATCACCGCTCTGTGTCGCTCCTCGTCTCGGGTTCGACAGTCCATTCATCGCTTCATCGAGTACATGCCCGTGGTGCATTCACCCGCCATTCAGCTCGAACTGGTGGAGGGCACCGACATCGCCGAACTCCGTTGGGGCGTGCGCAACAACCTGGGCATCAACGACCAGGCTAACTACCAGGCCGCCGTGTTGATCATGAAGCTGCTGCGCCAGATCGGTGGTCTCCGCTTCCGCCCCAGTTATGTCAATCTGGCAGTAGACATTCGCTCCCGCGATGTTGCCGATCTGGAAAAAATCCTGGGTTGTCACTTCAACAAAAACCGTACCGACAACGCTATCGCTTTTCCCCGTACCCTGCTGGAGCGGCAAGTTCCCAGCGCCAACAATCTGCTCTCCAGTCTGCTGGGCAGCTACCTTGATCAGGTCAAGAAAGCCTCCCGTAAGACCAACCCTGAGCGAGTTCAGGATTACGTCCGCGGTGCCCTGCAATCTCACAACTGCTCTGTTGAACGTTGTGCAAAAAAACTCGGCATGTCCGTGCGTACTCTGCAAAGCCAGCTGTCCGATGCTGGCCTGAAATTTTCTGACATTGTACAAACCCAGCGGGTCGAGTTGGCCAAATCCTATCTCTGTCAGGACGACCTGACGCTGGATGATGTGGCCGCCAAACTCGGTTACGCCGAGCAGTGCAGTTTTGGTCGCGCTTTTAAGCGATGGACCAATCAAACTCCAAAACAGTATCGTCTGAGTCAGCGACCTTCCGTGGTTGCCTGACGTTTTTGATGTCCTGTTTGTTTCAGCGTCTCGTTATTAATTTGAACATCTCGTCGTTTATTTAGACATTTCAATCATTTAGACATTTCATAGTCACCCGCGTCATCGACGCGGGCCGTCCAACCGGGATACACCACAATCGTGGTAAAGGTTTCCGCAATGATGGCGGGGCCCGTCACCTGACTACCCGGCACCAGATCACTACCCCGAAATACCGGTGTTTCCTGATAACCTTCACCCAGATTGGCACGACGAATCTTCGAGGGCGTCGCATCAACCTCCATCGCTGAAAAGCCCTTCGACACTTGCGGCGAGGGGGTATCCACTGAGGTTGTCAAACGCACACCAATAATTTCAGGCAGCTCCCCTTCACGCACATGACCGAATTCTTCGGTGTGTCGCTGGTTAAAGGCTGCAATGGCTTTTTCGCCCAAGCTGTCATTCACAAACGACAGATCGTCAACACCCTGAGCGGTGTGCATATCAAACGTCAGCGCCCAATTTTGGCCGCGATAACGCATGTTCAGCTGATAAGTGGCTCTCACCTTGTCCATAGGGAAGTTGGCGTCAGCGAAGTATCTGGCCGCGCGCTCCCCCAACTCTTGCCACAGACTTCTGAGTTTTTCCTGATCCGGCGCATCGGCAGGGCAGTTAAATGAACGCTCTTCATCAATACTCGGTTTGGCGACCAATGTACCCATGGCAGAGAAGGTCGGCGAGGCTTTCGGCACCAACACCTTGCGAATACCCAGCGCGTCAGCGTGAACAGCCGCAAACGCCGGACCGTTACCCCCGTAGGCCAGCATCACCATGTCTTTCGGATCAATGCCCTTACCTGCCGTCGTTCGGCGCACAGCCTGAATCATATTGGCATTCACCAGACGCCAGCAGTCAAAGGCTGCGTCCTCTGCGCTGTAGTTATGGATAGAATGGTTATGGATAGAGTGATTATGGGCAGCGTGATGAGCATTCATTTCATCAGCGATTGCCTGGAACGCCTCAGTAACCCCCTCAGTCTTGAGAGAGAAGCTGCCACCGGCAAATTCCGCGTCCGCCGACAGGACTCCCAGCATTAACAGGGCGTCTGTGACGGTCGGTTTCGCCCCCCCCTGGCCATAACAAATCGGACCGGGTTCAGAGCCTGCAGAAGCTGGTCCCACCTGAACTTCACCGTTATTCACATGACAAATAGAGCCTCCACCCGCGCCCAGGGTTTCCACCTGAACCATGGGTACACCGACCAGATTGCGATGGTGCATATTCCAGCCAGCTACCGCAGGGGCTGCGCCGCCAAGCACCAGAGACATGTCATAAGACGTACCCCCCATGTCCACACACAATAGATTTTCGTGACCTTTAGCTCCGCCCACATGGGCCGAACCGATCACGCCGCCAGCGGGGCCTGATGCCAACACTCGAATGGGTGAGCCCTCGATGTACTCTTTGGTCATCACACCGCCGCTGGCCTGCATAACCATTAACTGATGGCGATAGCCACCCTCTTGCAGGCGCGAAACCAGTCTTTCCAAATAATCAGTTACCCGAGGTGCCACGTAGGCGTTAACAACAGTCGTGCTGGTACGATCGTATTCCGGTGAGCGAGGCAACACCTGATGAGACAGGGACACTGGCACACCCGGCAGCTCTTCAGCTAATATTTCGCCGACCCGCAACTCATGCGTCGGGTTAACAAAGGAAAACAACAGCGACACTGCTACCGACTCTACCTTCTGTTTTTTCAGACGACGGCAGGCTTCTCGCACGGCGGACTCGTCCAGCTCTTTGTAAATCGAGCCATCAAACAAAACGCGCTCCGGTACCGTCAGACGACGTCGGCGTGGAGCGATCGGTTTCGGGGGATCCAAACGCACATCCCAGATGTCTTCTTTAAACCCGCGGCGGTATTCCACTTCATCGCGGAAGCCTTCGGTGGTGATCAGGCCGGTGACTGCGCCGTTCATTTCGATCAGGGTGTTATCCGCAACCGTGGTACCGTGCACAATGGCATCGCACTGACCGAGAAAATCACCCAGCGTCAAACCTTCCTTTTTCGCCAGCGTTTGCAGACCGTTCATCACTCCCAGAGAACGATCCCCCGGGGTACTGAGGTTTTTGTGCAGGATCACCTGCTCGTCTTTTAGCAGTGCGAAATCCGTAAAGGTTCCGCCAATATCAATTCCGATCCGATAACTCATTGTGCAGCACCTGCCCCAGTCTCTGTTGAGGACAACATGGTCTCTCTCAACGCTTGCGTGGCGGCCATATCCACTTCAAGGTCATATTCTTCCAGCGTACCTGTCAGGACGACACCGTATTTTTCACGGGCTGCCGTAACACTGACGTACTCATCCAGCACATCTTCCTTCACGGTTTCAGGGTCGCGCAGGAAGGCCTGCCCAAAACCTGCACCCCCACCGTGCTGATAAGCGATCACCGCGTCTTTAGGCAACTGTGCACTGACAGCCAGATCTATCTGGTATTCGTTTTCCGTTCCCACTTCGAAGTGGTTGGTGTAGGGACTGCCATCGTTACCGCCGCACATACCACTGAGGGGATGCGCCGCCGACACCATCCAGGCCATCGCCGAGACAGGTTCCAGAACCTGCTTGACGTTGAGGCTGCCGGGTTGGCCGCGCCACTGTCCGGCACCGCCTGCGTCTGTAGTCATTTCACGACTTAAGTTGATGATCGGAAAACGACTTTCCGCATCTTCTGCCTGCGACAGCAGCAAGTTGCCCAGTGCCGCCGGGCAGGAACCCCATCCGTCGATACCCTGCACGGCAGACACATCCATGGAGCGGGCATCCACCCCCTGATCCATCCACATACCGTGCTGATCAAAACCAATCACCGCGTTGGGCATGCCGATTTTGTACACCTGGGGTGCCGCGCGACCAGGCACGACGTTAGACAGTGCGACACACACCGCTTCGGTAATTTCACAGGCCGGGTGAAACGAACCCAGCGCCGCGGGTTTATTCGGTGGCGGATGAGCAATGCAACCTTCCGGAATGACGATGTCGACCGCGTTAAACAGGCCTTCATTTTTGATAATGGCCGGGTCCACCATCGCTGCCAGTTGAGTCATGATGTACCCACGGCTGTTGCCAAAGGTATTCCACACACCCACCAGCTCCTGCCGATCATCAGTACCGGTCAGATCCACCGTCAGCTGATCGCCCTTGATGTCACAGCTCAGATGTACCTTGATATCTTTAGTGCCCTGGGTATCGTGATCAATGAACACGGTAGCTTCGTGCTTGCCGTCGGGCCAGTTAGCCACTTCTTCACGAAAGCGGGCTTCAGTGTGCTCGATGTTATAGTTGACCGCCGCTTTCACCACGTCGGTACCCCACTTGCGAATAATGTCCTGCAACAGGCGAACCGACATTTGCACACCACTGATCATGGCCGCCAGATCGCCGGAGAAGGTGGCAAAACGATTATTACGTTCGATCAATTTAATGATGTCTTTGCGCTTCTCACCACGATGCACCAGCTTCACACAGGGAATCGCCAGACCTTCAGTAAAGATATCTGTGGCTTCCAGCGTGAAACCACCGGGATCTTTACCACCGGTATCGCCCTGATGAGCCTGCAAGGCTTGAATCAGTACCAGCTCGCCGTTGTCATCGTAGACGGGTGCATACACGTTATAGTCCGGCAGATGACCACCACCGTAATCCGGGTCATTCCCCAAGAATACATCCCCTGGTCCCCAGTCATAATGATCGAGATTTTCCAGCCCGTAGCGTACCGTCAGCTGAGTCACAAACGTCAGATGCGGCGTACCGATAGACCCCAGCGCCAGACGGCCGTGCGCGTCAATCACACTGGAATTTCGCTCGTTGGATTGATTGATGATGGGCGACGAAGCTGCACGCCCCAAATGGGTCGCCGACTCGAAACAAACAGTTTCCAACGCACCGCGGATGATACTCGCTGTTACCGGGTCTACTGTAGCTGATGTGGTGAGCGGATCACGTCTGGCCGCCAACCGTTTGTTCAACTCAAATGACATGAATGCAATCCTATTTGTTTTTATCGCTATTTGTTTTTATAACGAGCACATTGTGGCTCTATAGATCTGTTTGCAAAATTAAGCTTGGATTCATAGTACACACAAGCTCTGAGCCAATTCCCGACTGGTTGTGAGAATCTATATACAGATTGCGCAGCTGCCTGTAGCCCAATTACACGGCGAGTAGACCAAAACTGACCCTTCAAATGACCCTGTCTGCAGTCTGGCCAGTGAAGCCACATAGATTGCCCAGTAACCCGGAAAATCCTTATAAGATGAGCCATGTTTATCGATCCGGGACCTGTTAATCACTGTTCGGGATCTGTCAGCAACACTCTAATAACCGATAAAAACAGGATGAGGTTCTCATGGGAAATTCTTCAAAACCGGTGGTCATCATTACGGGCGCCAGCGCCGGTATCGGTGATGCCATCGCTCGCCGTTTCGCCGCCGGTGGATGGAACCTGGTCGCCGTTGCCAGAAGGCAAGAGCGCCTGGAACATCTCGCCAATGATTTAAAGGGCGTTGCGGAAGTGGCTATCGTCACTGGCGACGTGACTGATCCAAACACCCCGGAAAAAGCGGTTGCCACAGCCATGAAAACCTTCGGCCGTGTGGATTCACTGATCAACAATGCCGGCTCCGGCAAGTGGGCACCGGTAAAAGACACCGATGACGCCACTCTGGATGAAGTGATCGACACCAGCCTGAAAGCACCATTCCGGTTCGCCCGCGCCGCCTTGGGCAGCATGGGACCCGGTTCTTCGATTATTAACATTGGTTCTGTATTTGGTGTCATCAGCGGTATGGCTGGCGGTGCTTACTCTACCGTCAAAGCGGGCCTCATGGGACTGACAAAAGCACTGGCCGCCGATTACGGCTCTCAGGGTATCCGCACCAATCTGGTTGCACCGGGCGTAATTCGCACAGACATGACCGATGACTACTGGGAAAGTGATTACTTCCAACGCACCAACCACGAACTGACTCCGTTTGATCGAGAAGGTACCGCAGCTGACGTAGCGAACACGGTGTTCTTCCTCGCGTCGGAAGAAGGCAGCTACATCAACGGACAAACCATTGCGCTGGACGGAGGCTGGTCGACCACCAAGTATCTGTCTGCACAGGCTCTCGCTAGATAAGTTACGGATGTAACAAACGGATACAGCAATAATAAGAACTCAATATTAACCAGAAATTCAGAGAGTTTTGACCATGTCACAACCCCCGAACACCGCACAGCATCAACTCGTTAACGGACTTGATCACTACCGACTGCTGGGACGTTCAGGACTCAGGGTGTCGCCCTTGTCTTTGGGTACCATGACCTTCGGCGTTGATGGCTGGGGAACCGATATGGCCGAAGCCGATAAAATGGTCGGCCGCTATCGGGAGCTGGGCGGTAACTTTATTGATACGGCAAACTTCTATGCCAACGGCGAATCCGAACGCATGCTGGGCACGCTGCTGAAAGCTCATCGTCAACAGACGGTCATTGCCACCAAATACAGTCTGTCCATGCGTCCCGGTGATCCCAATGCCAGCGGCAACCAACGCAAAAACATGGTGCAAGCCGTTGAAGAGAGTTTGCGACGTCTGAACACCGACTACATTGACCTGCTCTATCTGCACCTGTGGGATAACCGCACCCCGGCGGAAGAAATCCTGCGCGCTTTTGACGATCTGGTTCGCGCGGGCAAATTACTTTATGTAGGCATCTCCGACACGCCTGCCTGGCAAGTTTCCCGATTGCAAGCCATTGCGGATCTGCGCGGCTGGTCTCCACTGGTGGCGTTGCAAGTGCCTTACAACCTCACCGAGCGGACGGTGGAGCGGGAATTTATGCCCATGGCTCAGGAAATGGGATTGGGCGTATTGCCCTGGTCACCACTGGCCGGTGGCGTATTATCCGGCAAATATCGACGCGAAGACCTGAACAGTCAAAGTCATCACATGAGCTCCCGCAAAAACATCAATCTGGCCACTGGCCGTCTCACCGAACGGGCTCTGGATATTGCAGAAGTTGTCGTCAGTGTGGCCGATGAACTGAATCATTCACCCGCTCAAATTGCGCTGGCCTGGACTCTGTTGAACCCCGCCGTCACGTCACCCATTATCGGGGCCCGCACTTTTGAACAGTTTGAAAACAATCTTGCAGCATTGGATGTGACGTTCACCGACGATCAGATTGCACGATTGAATACCGTCAGCCAAATTGAAAACTGTTTCCCCCACACTATGATTGATACTCCAACTGGCGAGATGATGCTGGGGAATGTCACAGTAGAAAAACGACGCTAACGATTTGCCGATCAACTCAGAAACAATTAAAAAATACACAACTTACTAAGGATGTCACCGTGGAAACAACGCTAATAACGAATGCCACAATTTTTGATGGCACAGGTAAGCCACCTTTTACCGGCAGCCTGCTGATTGAAGACAACCGCATCAAATCGATCACTGAGGCAGGCAGCACTGCAGCCGAGGTCAAACCAGACGTTGTCATTGATGGCAGCGATAAATTCCTGATGCCGGGCATGACCGAAGGCCACGCCCACTTGTCTTTTGATGCGTTTACCTGCACCGAAGATTTGATGGCTCCGACGCCGGAAGAACACGCGTTTCTCACAGCTCGAGTCGCCAAAACCCTGTTGGATCAGGGCTTTACCAGTGCTTATGGCGCCTCGGAAGCCAAGCTGCGGCTGGGCGTCGCCGTGCGTAACGAAGTAGAAGCCGGTCGTCTGCCGGGGCCGCGCATTCGTGCTGGCTCGATTGAAATCACCGTCACCGGTGGCTTGGGCGACGAAAGCCGTCTCCACAATCAGCGCGTGGCGGAAGCTCCTGCCAAGGTAGTGGACGGGGCGGAAGAAATGCGTAAGTTTGTGCGTATCTGCTGTCGTGAAGGCTGTGACAACATCAAGCTGGACGCGTCGGGCGATCCGTTCTATCCCAATGCGCCAGCCATGGCCACCCCCATGAGTCTGGAAGAAATGCAGATGGCGGTTAACACCGCTCACAGTTTCGGCAAGATGGTGAATACTCACGCCCGCTCGGTGGAATCCGTACGCAACTCCGTCATTGCTGGTGTGGATATGATCTACCATGCCGAATTCACGGATGAAGAAACCCTCGATCTTCTGGAAGAAGCCAAAGATCGAATCTTTGTCGCGCCCACCATTGGCCTGTTCCATACCATGTTCCACGAAGGTGAGGCTCACGGGCTGCCCCGTGCGGTTGTTGAAGCGATGGGTATTCCGGCACTGATGGAAGAGTCGATAAAAACGCACACCGAATTACGCAAGCGGGGCATCCGCCATCTGATCGGTGGCGACTATGGTTTCACCTGGAATATGCAGGGCACCCAGGCTCGTGAACTGCAGTATTTTGTCGATTATTATGGCTACAGCCCCACAGAGGCCCTGATGTGCGCCACCCGCAACGGCGGTCTCGCCATGCGTAAAGAAAGGGATTTGGGTACTTTGCAGGTCGGTATGCTGGCAGATATGCTACTGGTGAATGGTGATCCGTTACAGGATTTGAATATTCTGACGGATAAAGATCGACTGTCGATGGTGATGAAAGACGGTAAAATTCACAGTCTGGATGCAACGCTACAGCGCTGATGTTGAAGTCAGCTCCCAATCCGAAGAGTGCTGACTGGCATTCCCATGTATCTCCTGGGAGCCTAACCAAGCGACAGATAACCCTAACAGCCGGATCAGCTACCCTGATCCGGGAATTCATCCAGTGACCACTCCTCGCGCCATTCAATCTGTGGCAGCCCTTCTTTAAAGGTAATCGGCAACCAGACATAACGCGAGATAGAGGTATTGACGTTGTGCAGGGTCATCACCTTGGTGAGCACTTCGCGCTCTTCCGCAGTAATGGGCTGTCGTGGGCTGGCTGTGGCCTTGGTGATACCGCTGCGAGCTAGTCGTGACATTTCGCCATTCTGAAATTCTGGCAGTTCCCAAAATTCAGGTCGCCAGCGATCCGCCATGGCAATATACAAATCTTTTTTCCCTGGGACCTTAAAGATATCGCTGATCTGCGAACCAAAAGACGTTTCGGTCGGGTCGTTCACATGCAGTAACCCCAGGTCCGTAAACGGCTTATGTGGGCCATCCGATACCGCAACCCGTGATGGATTGGGAAAGTAACCCGTCATACCCGAGCTGGTCAGATAAAGTTTGCCCTTATACCAGAAGCAGGCAGGAGCCTCCCGGGTTTCGGGGCCTTTACCCGGCAAGTGCGTCGTGTAGTGATCTTCTTTGACGTTGAGATAGTCGTCGGTCAGTTCGATGCAGACGATGTCCTTGTGATCGTGTTCAAAATACATATACACCTTTCCGGTGTCGGGATCCTGTACCAGATCGAAATCACCGGCTGGCAGACCCGCCGGGCGCAGCTCACGATGCACCATTGTCCAGGGACCAGTAAGCTCATCGGCCACCATCACAGTACGGAACTGCTTTTTGGTCATCCCGCGAATCTTTAACCAGCAGACGTATTTGCCCGTTTTTTCGTTATAGAAAATATGCGGACGCTCGGGAAATACAGTGGGGCTGAGCGGCGAGGTTGGATCATCCTGATCCGGAGCAATCAAGGGGCCGAGATCCGTCCAGTTATAGAGATCCTTCGAGGAATAAAAACGAATACCCCAGCTCTCAATATCGCTGGTGCCATCGGTAAACTCTTTGTTTTCGCCATACCAGTAGAAGGTATCGCCCACGGCGATCATGGAACCGGCATGTGCCTGAATCGGCTTGCCTTCGGTATCGAGCCACAACTGACCCGGACGAAAACTGGAATAGCGTCCCGCTGCTGAACCACTGAGAGGGTTAGCAACACAACCCAGCTGAGTCAGGCTGCCAAGCGCCACCAAGGCTGCGCCTTTCATAATAAAGTTTCTTCTGCTTATTTCTGTCATAAACAATACCTTAACGGTTTATTTTGCTTGTTTTTAATCCGCACTTTCGATTCAGGGGGGGGCAATCTTGCCTCACCAAGTCGCTAGGCATTCACTTAGTAAAGTCATGCTGAGAATCTTGTTCAAAGTTACACCCTCTTTTATCGTTTGATTTTGGGTTACATAACGGGGCAGACCCAAGCCCCACTTTCAAGCTATCACAAACGGAGCCTAGGGGGTTCTCTCAAAGGGTGTTGTAACATGATAGATTGGGTAGCGGCGGCAGCTTCGTAAAGGCTTTGGATGCAGGCCAAACTATAATCACCATGTCACATGAACACCGCATCCACACAGCACATAATTTTTATTATGTTAAATTTAAAAGGTTTGCCAGCGCCGTTCGCGACATAAATAAGCGCTTCAGCATGATGCTCCTGAGCATACAACATACCGCCGACAGCATGTCCGCGCGGTTACATTCATGCCGGGCCTGAAGCAAGGCCGGACCTTCTCGATCCCTGGTATCAAAATTGAGCCACCGTCAACGTCCCCGCCGCCCTATCCAAAAGCACAAAACCGAAAGCTTTTACCCTCTATTTTTGAACTCTTGACTCAAAGAATCAGTCAATACGCCCTGTGACTCAAAGAAATCTTCAAAGGATTTCGCTAGCACATCCGCGTTGTCACCTACTGGCGCTTCCAGCGCTGCGGCCCCCATGTTCAAAGCATCCTGCACGACGGCCTTATAGCATTCAGGCGACGCATTAATCCGCGTGGTGTTCACTATATAAGTCAACATAGCCACACCGCCGTACAAGACTCGCTGCCAAGTGATCGCAACAGGCACCGGGCGATTAGCCTCGGCTACCATTTCCATGACCTTTCGTGTGATTGGCCGATCCAGAAATACATCAATAATAGGCTGCCAACCACCGGGAGACGCCATCAACACCAAAAAAAACTCCGCAAACTTAGGTACTTTCTCGTCCCCGTCCCGCAGAAGCGGCAGATAAAACACCGCTAATAACTCATGAGGCTGTAGCGAACCTTTGCCACTATATTCCGCCAGTAATTCAGCCCGCTGCAATTCCAACCCTTCTGCACGGCGCTCAAGGATAGCCCGAATCAAACCTTCCGCACTGTCAAAATAATACTGCACGGCATTAGTGTTACGAGCCCCCGCAGCTGAACTTATTTGTCGCAGAGAAACCGCTCCCAGGCCACGCTCAGCATAAAGGCTTTCCGCGGCATCAAGGATCTGATTCCTGGCACTCCGGTTATCCGTTTTTAAGGAAGTTGTCATTGTGTGTCAGCAGTCCCTAATTCTCATGATCACAAGCAAGTGCCACCATTCTAATCTGCTGAGCTGCCATCCACAATTAAAACATTTGACACATTATTTAAACCACTTGATTTAATTTTATAATCAGTCATATACTGAATTCCATGATGAGCTGTACAAAAGTTGATGAGTCAGATTTCACCAACGGCAAATGACGTCCAAATATAAAAATAACTGAGGATGCAAATATGAAGACACCGAACAAAACCCTAATGGCTGTCGGTCTCGGCGGGGTAATGCTGTCCAGCCCCTATGCTGCGACCTTGACCCACGCAGCAACGGATAATGTCACGCCAAACCAATCTGCAACGATAGAAGAAGTCGTCGTGACAGCCCGGCGACAAACGGAAAGCCTCCAGCATGTCCCCAACTCCATCAATGTCGTCAGTGCAGAATCCATCAATGACCTGAAATTGACTGAATTTACCGATCTGGAATCCGTAGTCCCAGGCCTTACTTTGTCCCAGGATGGTAGCGGCACCCAGACAGACACATCCATGCGAGGTGTGAGCTTCGATGCCAGCAGTACTGCGCCACCGACAGTGGCCATGTATTTGAATGACGCACCGGTACAATCCCTGTTTCTGTACGATTCACTATTCGACATCGGTCAAATCGAAGTTTTGCGGGGGCCACAGGGAACCACTCGTGGCGTTTCGGCTCCGTCCGGGGCCCTCACGGTCACGACACGTAAGCCCAACACCTCCACTATGGAAGGCTATATTCAGGGATTGATGACCAACAACGACAGCCACAATGTCCAAGCCGGAATAAACATCCCTCTGATCCCTGACAAGCTCGCAATGCGCATTGCGGGTGTTACCGATACGAACGACGCCAACAGCGTTACCAGCATTAACAATTCGGAAGATCCGGCACAGGACACTAACGCTGGTCGATTATCGGTTCTCTACGAAGCGACACCTGAATTAACACTACAAACGACTTACACTTCCATCGATAAGAAATTGCAAAGTTACAATCAGGTATCCGGCTCTGGGTGGGGCAACCAGCCAATCTTGAAACCAGAACAACGCTATTCCGTACAGGATGGTATTTCTGATGTTGATGTCGATCTCGAAGTCGTCACAGCGCAGATAGACGCCCAGGTGTTTGGTCACCAACTTACTTATGTAGGCTCATATCAAGAGGCCAGCACCTACGCTCTCGAAGATACTGATGCCGGTAACATTCTTCCAGGAGTGGCAGTTCCAATGGTTACCACTTCTGGTAAAAACGAGAACACTCATGAGCTACGCCTCTCTTCCTCTTCCGATCATGAGCGTAGCTTTCACTACACGGTTGGGGCCTTCTACGATGAAGCCAAAACGACCGCAGATGTCGGCATGCCAGGGCCTTTAATGTCCGGTGCATTTGGCTCACCGGCTGCGGCTCCTGATCTCGACGCATTTGACTCTCGCTATCAACTGCCAATCACGACCAACATAAATTACCTGTCAAAAGAAACGTCGGTGTTTGCCAATGTCACCTTCGATCTCAACGACCGTACTGAATTAAGTGCAGGGCTACGGCATATCTGGTCGGAATTTAGCAGTAATCTGGATACTGAATTGCAGTCGGGATTGCTAGCCATTCCGCCTTCGTTTATCAACCCTTTATTGCCCAATTGTGCCAGTGCACAACTTTCTAGCACCTATCCCGGATTTTGCGATTTGCCCTTGCCTTCGTCCAATGTGCTGGGAGCCAGTTTCGAAGCTGATGAGACTCCAACCATCTATAACCTATCACTCTCCTATCAGGCCACCAGTGACTTGATGCTCTACGCCACAACCGGCACGGCTTATCGCCCACCGATATCAAGTCCAGGCCTCCAGGGTGATTTGGCAGCAAACCCAAACCCGGAACTCAATTCACTGACGTTTCACCCTAAAGAGAGTTCAACCAACTATGAAATGGGCTTCAAATGGACCAGCCCGAACCAAAAAGCCCGAGTCAATGCGACGATCTACTATCAGACGTTCGAGGACCTGACGACACTCGTGCCCAACGTGAACTATCTCAATACCGCTACTGGACAAATTTCCACAAATGACTTTACTGCCAGCGTCGATGCCGAAGTCTCCGGCTTTGAACTTGATGCAGCCATGGTATGGGGTAACTTCGACCTATCGACACAAGTTTCTTATGCCAATGGCAACATTGATGACAGTCTCATTCCCTGCAATACAGACTCAAATGGAGTGCCAACATTTAACACCGAAGGTTTGATTTCACTCTGCCCCGGCGGCTCTTCCTCGCGAGATCCTCTCTGGAGCGCAAGCCTGCAGGGGCAATACTCTCTCGCATTGGATAACGGTATAGAGGTCTATACACGAGCACTATTGAGCTATAAAGGCGACAACAATAATCTGGGCAATGGTCTCTCTGTTGACAGCTATACCATAACCAATCTCTATGCTGGTCTGCGCAGCCAAACGGGACAATGGGAAATAACCGCCTTTGTACGTAATCTGTTTGAAACAGAACGCACCCTGGATCGAAATAATTATGCCTATGACCTGAACAACAGTCTCGGTGTCAGCTTTCCACAATTAATACCCCCTACCGGCTCGGGACTGTATCACTCAGAAGTCACCGCGCCTCGAGAAGTGGGTATCAGTGTTAATTACCGCTGGGGCAACAACTGATCAGTACCCGGGGCACAACTGCCCCGGAATACTCAATCAATTCTTTCCTCACACAAACGCTTTGCCATTATGCAATGCGAGTTACCACATCGATAAACAGGAGTACCTATGGACGCCAGTGATTTTCTCAACGGCAACCCAAATGCCATGGACATTGTGGACTGCCAGTTCCACATGGGACGTGGAGAAATTGATACCACATTGAAGGCCATGGATGCACTCGGTATCCGTTCTCTTCTGATTGATGAGTTATGGGGTGGTTTCAATGCCACCCACCCAACTCATCTACAACCGGGATACCGTCTGGCCAACGGCGCCTGGCGCGCAGCCTGGCCCACGGCCGAAGAAGCCAGTTTGGTTCACCCTGAGCGCTTTGCCTATCTGGTTCGCATCGATCGCGAAGACCCAGAATTGAGCTCAGTCATGCGCACCATTGCTTCATCTCCACACGCGCTTGCCTTCCGAGTACAACCTGCCTGGACACTGGATGAGATTGGTGCTTTTGCAGCAGGAGCCTACGACAAACTGTTCGCCCTTGCGCAGGAACTGCACATGCCTGTGTGCCTCTTTATTCCGGGCTACACGGAATTGATCAAGAGCTACGCCAAAAGATTTTCTCAGTTGACGTTCATCGTCGATCACTGCGGCATGGGATTTCCCGGTATCCCACACGGACGAGCGGAAGCAGAGGCACAGAAAACCCTTCAGCCCTCCTACCTCGACACCGTGTGTGAACTGGCTGACCTACCCAATGTTGCTCTGAAATGGAGCCACGCCCAGAATTTGCTCGGAGCCAGAAACTACCCCTATGAAGAGCTGTGGCCGCTGTTGAAAAAGATGATAACTGCATACGGCCGTGAACGCATTCTCTGGGCCAGCGACAGCACGGTGATACCCAACCACACCTGGTCAGATACACTCCATTATGTACGCGATAACCCAGAACTATCTCAGTTAGATAAGGAATGGATTTTGGGGGCTGCAGCCAGACGACTGTTGAATTGGCCTATCACTGAAAGCTGATTGATCGCACGTGTTCTTTGACCACGTGTTTTGACACAGTTATGCGCCAAGGTGTAATTAAACAAGCATACGCATAGATAGATGCAGTCAAGTTCCCTCTATGGCTTCGTAATAGCAGGGACTTGCATTATCGAGGGAGTTGGACGGTGAGAGCAGCCTAATACTTTTCTCACCTTAAATCTAAAGCAATCTTTCCGAAAAAATTTCCACTTTCCATTTTCTGAAGAGCAGAACTGAGTTCTTCTAATGGATACACTGAATCGATCACGAGGTTGATACTATACTTCGCACAAAATGTCAGCATAGCCTCATGCTGCTCTCGATTGCCAACCACAATGGGAACCAGCTTTTTGCCTACATCCATTCCCCAGCTCGCCTCTCCTTGCAGACGACCAACGGCAGCGATCACACCATTGGGTTTAACAGCCTTAGCACTCTGTTTGAGTTGTGATTCACCAACGACATCCACCAGAAGATCCACACCATGGCCTCCCGATGCCTGTAGCGCTAGCGTTTCCCAATTGACGTTTTTTCGGTAATTGATGACGACATCAGCGCCCAGCGACTGAGCCTGTTGCAACTTTACATCCGATGACGATGTGATAATCACCTTGGCACCTACCGCCTTGGCAAATAACAAGGCCGCAATCGACACCCCCCCTGTACCCTGCAACAACACCCAATCCCCTTCTTCAACGGGCTTTGTGCCAAACAGAGCATTCCATGCGGTAAGGCCAGCACAAGGAAGCGCGGCCGCCTGCAAATCACTTAACTCATCAGGTATATGACACAGGCTTTCCGCATGAAAAACAGCATACTCTCTGGCCACACCATCCACGGGACCTCCAAGCATTTCCAGTGTCGGTCTTGATCCGGAAAGCCACCCCTGTGCAAACAAGGGGCTCACGCGATCACCGACCGAAACACGAGTGACGTCTTCCGCAACGGCAACAACTTCCCCGACGGCATCAGATAGAGGGACATAAGCAGGCGTCTTTGCATTTGGAACCAACCCCCGCAAGACCAGTAGATCCCGATAGTTGAGTGTTGCCTTGCTTAATCGCACAAGCGCTTCACCAGAACCCGGCTGAGGTATCTCAGCCTGAATAACGTGGATACTCTCTATACCCTTTTCGGCGGTTGCCAAAGCAGCTTTCATAGTCGAAGTCTTCATGAATGCAAATCCCCGATACCATTTTGCTAATGGTCTAAAACAGAGAGTTTATCGGGTTAAATCAGGGGTAAAAGCCACCGTCAAAAGCGATGGCCTGGCCAGTCATTGGCATCGCTTTTTGCGAAGCCAGGAGGGATACCAACTCACCCATTTCATGCTGTTGGCCTAGACGTTTTATCGGCACTTCTTTAGTGATCCGTTCTGCCAATTTTGGATACTCTGCCAATTGCTTATCGGAGAAATAGGTATCACTCTTGAACCAGTTGGGGCAAATTGCGTTGACCTGGATATTGAACGGACCGAGCTCTTTCGCCAATGATTGCGACAAAGCCACTGCACCTGCTCTAGCCGAGCTGTACATACTGAGGTATTGGTAAGGCGCCAGAGCAGCACCGGACGTGACAAAAATCAGCGCACCCGACTGCCGTTCTTTCATTTGCGGGACGACAGCATTGGCGAGCAAAAAAGGCCATACCATACCGCCTTCAATAGCCTCACGGTATTCATCAACGGTGGCAGTCTCAATAGGCTTCATATTGGAGTGAATGACATCATTCGACACCAGTACATCAACGCGACCTTTTTCGCGCATCACGGCTTCAACCAAAGCCACTGGACATTGCTCTGCTAAGGGAATAGCTCCGGAAAACTCTTGCGAGAACTCTTTGCGCACAAGTTCGTCGACGAAAGATTTGTCATGACACAACACGAAAAAACCATCATCAAGCAATGCCGCTACGGATCCAGGTCCGGCATATTCTCGCGCATTGGTCACCAGTGCCACCTTCTGATCACTCATATCAAGACTCCTTTAACCAAACATATCAATCGTCAAACTTTATGAGACGGACTTTAGTGATTAATCCAGGCTGGTAACATATTCCACTGTGGTGGCAAGTCGCATACGCTCCCGATCAAATAATTGCTTTTCATCTTCAATCACTTCATCAGGTAAAACAGCTGTGGACAGATACTTTAAAGTACCCTCAAATATCTTTTCATCCTCAAACCACAATTCAGTAATTACGTCATAACCCAAATCCTCTCCATCGCCGGTCTCAGGACGTGGCTGAGGATCAAGATAGCGACGAACATATTTTTTAATGCCGGAGGCATACTTGAGAGCCATCGGAACGTGGTGGTTTTCGTAGTAATCGCGAAATTCTTCCTTGCTCATGCCAGGGCGGCGCTTCATAAAGAGAAGAATTTTATAAACCTTTTCAGACATGACAGTTCTCTATGCAGAAATGTAAATCGGCACCACTCAAGAAAAACTCAAATGGTGCCGAATATCAATGAAAACAAGTATCAACTAACACTTGGTATCAGTATGACTTGGGCAGCCCCAGTACTTTCTCAGCAATAAAGTTGAGAATCATGTGAGGACTTACCGGTGCCGTTCTCGGGATCAATACTTCACGTAAATAACGTTCAACATGATATTCCTGAGCATACCCCATACCGCCCAGCGTCAGCATAGCGGTGTGACAGGCTTCGAAAGCGGTTTCGGCTGCCAGATACTTACCGGCGTTTGCCTCGACACCACAGTCTTGCTTGTTGTCAAACAGGGTGGCAGCTTTCATTACCATCAACTGCGCGGCTTCCAATTGTGCCCAGCATTTGGCCAATGGATGGGCAATGCCTTGATTCATACCGATGGGCCGATCAAACACCACGCGCTCCTGTGCATAACGACTCGCTTTGTCCAGCGCCACGCGGCCCAAGCCAATGGCTTCGGATGCGATTAAAATCCGCTCCGGATTCAACCCGTGCAAGATCATTTTAAAACCCTGTCCTTCCTCACCAATACGGTCCTCTTCAGGAATAAACAGGTCGGAAATAAACAACATATTGGAATCGACAGCGTGGCGACCCATTTTTGCAATTTCACGAACTTCAATTTTGCTTCGGTCCAGATCGGTATAAAACAGTGACAAACCATCCGTTTTCTTTTTGACCTGGTCCAGAGGCGTTGTTCGCGCCAGCAAGAGCATTTTATTGGCAACCTGCGCAGTCGAAATCCAGATTTTTTCACCACTAACCTTGTAACCGCCTTCGACTTTTTCAGCACGAGTTTTCAGTTTGGTGGTATCCAGACCGGTATTGGGTTCGGTGACCGCGAAACAGACTTTATCTTCACCGCGAATAACCGGCGGCAGCATACGCTGACGCTGCTCCTCATTGCCAAAAATAGAGACAGGTTGCAAGCCAAAGACTGGCATATGGACACTCGATGCTCCAGTCATACCTGCACCGGACTCGGAAATAGCCTGCATCATAATCGCCGCTTCAGTGATGCCTAGCCCCGCTCCACCGACATCTTCCGGCATGGCAATGCCCAGCCATCCCGCTTCAGACATAGAGCGATGAAACTCTATTGGAAACTCTTTTTTATGGTCCAGATCAAGCCAGTAATCATCGTCGAACTGTGAGCAGTGTTTTAACACCGCATCCCGGATATTTTGCTGGTCTTCAGTAAGGGAAAAATCCAAAACACAACTCCTTCATTGTATAAGGTTGTAGCAGTGCAGTAATTGCGTCACGCGTTGGGATCAAAAACCCAGCTCTGCTTTTATCTCTTCGGTATGCTGACCCAGATGGGGGGCGCCAGAACGGATAGCGCCTGGACTGGCGGAAAACCAGGTGGGAATACCAGGAAAACGTACATTTCCCTCTTCCAGCTCCATCTCTTCAAAAAATCCAATCGCGTTGAGATGAGGATCTTCAAAAAGATCCTCAAGGCTGTTGATAGGCGATGCAGGAATACCCAATTCTTGCAACAGCTCCAACCACTCAGCCGTGGTTCGCTGCAAAAAGGTTTCACCCAGCAAACCGTAGACAGTATTGATTTGTTGAGAGCGCTGGGCCAACGTGGCAAATTCAGTGGACTCCCACGCCGGTTTTACAGCCTCCATAAACAGCGACCAATGTTTGTCGTTGTATACCAGTGCAGCAATGTAACCGTCTTTGGTTTTGTAGGGTTTGCGATTGGGCGCAACAACGCGGTGATAGTTCGCGGGTCCTAATGGTGGGTTAAACAACATGCGGTCAACGTGCTCGACCAGCATGAATGAGGCCATGGTTTCAAACATGGCCACTTCGACTTCTTGCCCTTCACCGGTCCGCTCACGATGAAACAGTGCCATCATCGTTGCGTAGAGCATGGTCAACCCAGTGACTTTATCAGCCATAATCGTGCCCACAAAGCTGACCTCGCCGGTGAGCTTTTGCTGAGCTGCAGCCAGACCACACTCACCTTGAATGGTGTCATCGTACGCGGGTTTGTCGGCAGAAGGACCACGACGGCTATAACCGTAACCATTCACATAGACGATAGAAGAATTTAGCTGACACACCTGCTCGTAACTAAAACCGAGCTTTTCAATGGCCTTCGCTCGCATGGAATGCACAAAGACATCCGCCCCTTCAATCAGCTTCTTGAGCACAGCTTTGTCTTCTTCTTGCCGTAAGTCAAGGACTACACTGCGCTTACCACGGTTCACGTTGGAAAACACACCGCTGAGCCCTGGAGCTTGTCCTTCAGACACAAAACGCATGGTGTCGCCTGTTGGTGGCTCAACTTTAACAACGTCTGCCCCCATATCCGCCATGACCTGGGTGCAATAAGGCCCCATAACCACAGAGGTGAGATCAACCACTTTAATCCCGGCCAAAGGCCCTTTTTTACTCATAACTCTGACTCACATATAAACGATCACTTCGCAGGACAAGACCTACAATGCCCACGTTTGACACAGAAAAGCAGCCGCATTACGACTGCTTTACTGCGACCTTTTTGGCACTCGACTCTATTGGTTAAGGCTTGAGCTTGACGGGTGCACCAACCCCCATGTAACGAGCCAAATTGCGATGAAAGTTCGCAGTGGCTTTTTCGCTATATGGATTGGGTTTGGGGCCACTAAAGCCGAACGATCGCATGCCTTTTTGAACCGCCGCCATATTGGAGAAATCCTGACCCAGTACATGGCACCAGGCTTCAGATGTTGGTTCGCAATACTCCCATTTGGTAACAGGCTCTTCGCCTTCCGGGTAGAGTTCGTAAACCGCAGCTTCGAAAATGCATTTATTCGGATCGTAACTGCTGGGACGAGCGCTGTAGCACAACATGTTATTCACAGCATGTCCGACCTGAAAATTCGGGAAGATCTGCCAAGCGGTACCGCTTTCACCAACATGTTTGGGATCGACATCAGGCCACACAACCCCGCGCGCCTCATCGTCTTTACGTGCTGTCGCCAACCAATGCTGAAGCACCTCACCGGGGGGGGTCCCTTCAGGCAATTCATCCGCCAGACGATTGGCCGCATCGACCAGCGTTTGAGTGGTGTTGGTATTGGCCTTTTCCCACGTGTAATTCATCATTTCAGCTGTGCTGATACGCGGGTCATCTTTAGTGCCTACGCGCAGCTTGGCCGACTGATTCTCGTCCATATCTTTGGGCGAGTCGTAACCGATATTGCTGTGCTTGCCCTGCGCTTTTGCCCAACCGTGAAACTGACCATAGCGATTAAACTCGGGGTGGGTTGTTTGCACATGGTAGGTTTCATTGAAAGCTTCAAGAGCCACCTTCCAGTTACAATCGAACTCGCCCCATTTACGCCAGCGACAGCGCATATTCTCCAACTGAAACGGATCCAGCATCGAGGCGGCAGGTTCAAGATACTCTCTTAACGGTTCACATTCGGGATCCATGTTGATCCAGATCCAACCGCCCCAGGTATCACACTGTACCGGGGTCAGACCATCACAGCCCTGCAGAGAACCCTGCCAGTCTTCCTTGTGGGGGATATGAGCATTCTCACCATCAAGATCAAATTGCCAACCGTGAAAGCCACAGAAAAACTTGTTGCGTTTACCCTGAGCATTGCGCTCGCCTTCTGGGGTGTCCACAAGACGGCGTCCACGGTGAGGGCATACGTTGTGAAACGCGTTCAGCTCACCTTGCGCGTTACGCGCGATCAGCAGAGAGTCATCCAGTATCTCGTAGGTGATGAAATTGCCGCGTTCGGGCACATCTTCGACACGCCCAACCTGCAGCCACACTTTGCGCCACAATTTATCTCTTTCTGCGCGCGCATAGTCTTCACAGATATACGCCTCTGGGGTATAGACAATTGACGACTCGAGTTCAGCCTCAGACACGGGCGTAGAATTTTTGTCTGTCATAACAAATCCTGGTAATTATTGTCCGTCTGAATGCAGTCAGACTTCGAACTAAATTAAACGCTGTTAACCAATCGGCTCTTCGCCTTCCAGTTTAGTACGATGCATCATGCGGCCTGAATCCAAAGAATAAGGCATGGCGCGGTGAAGCGTCCCGGTGTTGTCCCACATTACGGCATCGCCAACTTTCCATTCATGACTGTAGACGAAACGCTCCTGTGTTGCCCAATCGCGCAAACCGTGAGTCAGCTCCAGTCCATCCATAGGGTCCATATCCACCACATTGGCGATACTGCAACCCACAGCCAAAGACTTACGTCCAGATTGATGAGTCCAGACCAAAGGCAAAGTACTGCGACCTACCTTCATCCAGGTCTCGAATTGTTCCATAGTGGGCTGAGGCTCAACGTACAGTTGTGAGGCGGCTAATGAATGTACCGCTTTCAGATCTGCAATCTCTGCCTTACGCTCTTCAGGAAGGGCTTCATAAGCAGCATAGGTATTGGCAAACTCGGTATTACCACCGGTCGGAGCAGTAACTTTGCAAGACAGCAGTGACGCACGGATGGGAACATCATTCACGTAGCCATCAAAATGCCAGTAGAAGGCCGCTTTCAAGTAATCGGCAGACGCTGTCTGGTTCTTGTCGAGGGTGACTTTGTATACCCCACCTTCACTGGAACGCTCCGCAGCAAATTTACCCAATGTATTGGTGAAGGCAATTTGCTCTTCATCATTGAAGTGAACTTCAGGAAATACCAGCACTCCACGGTACTCCAGCAACTCTCTCAACCCTTCGGCGTAAACACCACTCAACCCCTCTTCTTTGCTGCACAGGATTCTGGCGCCAATTTCCGGCTTGATATCTTCGTACGGCAACCCCTCAATAACCTTACTGTTCATGCATGAACCTCCAACAGACCAAATTTATAAAAATGCTGAACAGTACATTAGCATTCAGAATTTCAATGTGTCAATCTATTTACCCTGAGACACCCCGCCCCAACTTTCAGATTTGGCCCACTAACGATAAGATGAGGCCACAGCTAGAACCAACCGGAGCATCTACCCCATGACACCAAACCGCCGCCTAGGCAACAAGACAGCCAAAAATCGGGCGCACCTGATTACTGCCGCAGAAACCCTTATGTGCAGGGAAGGATACGCGTCAGTAACGGCCCGCAAGGTGGCAACCGAGGCCGGCCTGAAGGTTCAGCTGATTTACTACTATTTTCAGACCATGGACGACCTGGTTCTGGAAGTCGTCAGGCAACACAGTGCGCAGAGAATGAAGTATTTCATTAAGGCCCTGGCCTCCGCAGAGCCGTTGAGAGCCCTATGGGACATGAATCGCAACAAAAGCAGCGCCCTATTCACCACCGAAGTAATGGCCATGGCCAACCACAAGGAAAGCATTCGCAAGGAACTGGCGACCATCGGTGATGAATTCCGCACTTTACAGGCAGAAGCCGTGG
The DNA here is from genome assembly GCF_965662505.1 of Pseudomaricurvus sp. Lineage (NCBI taxonomy): Bacteria > Pseudomonadati > Pseudomonadota > Gammaproteobacteria > Cellvibrionales > Cellvibrionaceae > Pseudomaricurvus > Pseudomaricurvus sp. The sequence goes on from NZ_CBFIHX010000022.1 coordinate 30,744, forward strand.
GTCAAATACTGGAAGAACGGGGTCTTGACACCACTCTCTACCCGCCAACCGCCATTGTCGCCACCATCTCGGCACTGTCTCGGGCCACAGCACAAGACAGCGCGCTCGGCGCCAATTCAGGCTACGCAGAAGCTGCCGAGATCGTCGAGCGACTGATTGACCGTTTCAGCACACCCGCAAAGGCTGATCGCCAATCTGACTCGCACCTCACACCTCTTGACAATTGCTAACGTATTGTTCAGCATTTAGGGCTAATCTACTAAACTGAATATCGATCACCTGCGTTACGGCTACAAGATGGCAAATTGGCCAACTTCCCCTATGAGCAAGCAACTCTGTATAGCGCATTTAAGATCCATGTAATTTACACACCCAATGTAAAGGGGAGTTGATATGTCTGTAAAAACTGCTTTAGTCACTGGCGCCGCAGCCGGTATTGGTCGCGCCTGCGCACTGCGCCTGGCTCGTGATGGCATTGCAATTGGAGTGCTGGATCTGGACCTGGCAGCCGCTCAAAAAGTAGCTGACGAAATCACCGCAGCTGGGGGCAAAGCCATTGCCCTGAGCGCCAGCATTGCCGAAGAAGATCAAATCGCGACAGCCGTATCCACTTTGAAAGAGACGTTTGGGCCGGTCACTATCGTTGTCAATAATGCAGGCATCTCCAACTTCATTCCTTTTGACGAGTTGACCGTAAAAGACTGGGATTTGATGTTCGAAGTGAATACTCGCGGCACTTTCATCGTGACTCAAGCAGTATTAGCCGATATGAAAGCCGCCAACTGGGGACGGGTTATCAACATATCATCTTCCAGCGCCCAGACAGGCAGCAAAGAGCAAGTGCACTATTCAGCCTCCAAGGGTGCGGTCATCGCCATGACCAAATCACTGGCACAAGCTCTGGGTCCCTATGGCATCACCGTCAACAACATTCCCCCCGGCGCCGTCATGAACACCGTTATGTCCGAGGCCAATAAACACCGTTTTCGCATGTCTATGGAACAACTGACCAGCGCCATCCCTGTGGGTCGCACGGGCGAACCTGAAGATATCGCCAATGCTTGTGCCTGGCTGGCATCTGAAGACACCAGCTATGTCACAGGTCAGACGATTGGTGTCAACGGTGGTCGTGTCGTTTCATGACGGATTATAGTCTCATTACGAGCTATAAATTTCATAACGAACTATAAATTTCATAACGAACTACAGACTGAATTACATTCTTAACAGGAACACAGTTATGCCAGCTTATTTGATCGTCACACGAGAAGAGCCTATTCAAGACGCCGACGCTTTCAATGAATACCAAAGCCGAACTCGTAAAATGACCGGTGAACACAAGTTGACTCCGCGGGTTGTTTACGGCGACATCACTAGCCTGGAAGGGACTAAACCCGATGGTATGGTGATGCTTGAGTTCCCTTCTGTTGAGGAAGCTGAAGCCTGGTACAACGATCCTCAATACCAGGAAGCCCTTCCATTCAGGCTCAAATCTTCTTCCTATCGAGCCTTTATCGTAGAAGGGTTTCAGCCCCCAAAATAGGCTTTCACTCGTTGAAATAAACGCCGTGAAGAATTTATAAACCCAGATTTTCAAGAGAATTAAACATGTCATCGACTGAATCATTATTTAAGCCGTTTACCTCCCCCAAACTCGACCTGCCAAACCGCATCGTCATGGCACCTATGACCCGCAGCGCCTCGCCCGGTAATGTCCCCAATGAACGTGTGGTTGAGTACTACCGTCGCCGTGCGGAAGGTGGCACTGGCTTTATCATTACCGAAGGCACCTGCGTTGACCACATTGCAGCGCATGGTTTTGAGCATGTCCCTAATTTTTACGGCGAAGAAGCTCTGGCCGGGTGGAAAGAAGTCGTAGACGCAGTTCATGCCGCAGGCGGCAAAATTGCTCCCCAGCTTTGGCACGTGGGCGCTGTGCGTGAAGCTGGCATCAACCCTGGCGGCGACTGTCCGGGATACGGACCATCAGGCATGTCTGTGCCTGGCGTCGTATCTGGAAAGACCATGACCAAGCAGGATATTGATGATGTCGTAGCGGCGTTTGGCAAAGCGGCAGCTGACGCCAAAGCCATTGGTATGGATGCGGTTGAAATCCACGGCGCCCATGGTTATTTACTGGATCAGTTTTTCTGGGCCGACACCAACACCCGAGATGATGAATACGGCGGCGACCTTCGCCAGCGTTCACGCTTTGCCATTGAAATCATCAAAGCAGTCAGAGAAGCCGTTGGCGAAGATTACCCTATCATCTTCCGCCTTTCACAGTTCAAACAGCAGGATTACACCGCTCGCCTGTGCGAGACCCCTGAAGAATTGGCCGATTTTCTGGCACCACTGACAGAAGCCGGTGTCGATATTTATCACTGTTCAATGCGTCGTTTTTGGGAGCCTGAATTTGAAGGCAGCGACCTGAATCTGGCAGCCTGGACACAAAAACTAACTGGCAAGCCAGCCATCTCCGTGGGCAGTGTTGGTCTGGACGCAGACTTCCTGGTAGAAGGCGAAGGCTTTAAGCAGGCGGAAGTCGATACCAGCCTGGACAAGCTGACCGACCGTATGGAAGCGGGCGAATTTGACCTGATTGCTGTCGGCCGGGCCTTGATTGCCGATGCAGACTGGGCCAACATCGTTCGTAAAGGCGAGTTTGACAAGCTGCATACTTTCGATAAAAGCATGCTCGAAACACTTGAGGGCGCAGTGGCTTATTCACCCAAATAGTCACTCGATTAACTCGTCCACCTAGCAATGTATAGGACCCAGCCAATTGGCTGTGTGAAATTCAACGGCGCTGTTTTAAGCAGCCCTAGATACGGTATAAATAAATGAGTGACACCATACTGGATTGTTCAGATCTGGAAAGCTACATGGGGAAACCCATTGCTCCAGCCCGCATGAAAGAAGAGCTGCACAACAACGATATACGTCGTTGGGTGCAGGCTATGCACTACCCTAACCTGATGCATTACGACCACGATTTTGCCAAAGAAGGTCGTTATGGTCGCCTGGTTGCACCTCAGTCATTTGCCATTGCAACGGATGATGGCCACGGTGCCTGGCCTGCGTCTGTCGGCCGGATTCCAGACTCCCACTTAATTTTTGGTGGTGACGAATGGTGGTTTTACGGGCCCAAAATCTTTGGTGGTGACAGAATCACCAACGAAAAAGTACCCTATGATTTCGCCGTAAAAGAAACAAAATTCGCAGGCCCCACCTGCTTCCAGCGCGGTGACAACAACTACTACAATCAAGACGGCGATTTCATCGCTAAACAGCGCTCTACAGCCATTCGCTACCGCGCAGATTTGGCCCTGGAAATGGGTTCAATGAGTGACGAAGAAGAAGATCCGGTTTGGACTGATGAGGAAATTGCCGCGATCGAAACCGAAAAGTTCGACTTCATCAAAATGATGCACGATCTCGGTCACGATAAGCGCTACTGGGATGACATCAATAAAGACGACTCTCTGCCAGTACGAGTCATCGGTCCACACAGCATCGCCAGCTTTGCCACCGAGTGGCGTGCTTATCTATTCACTATCTGGGGTGGTACCCATCGTCCTGGAATCGATATGGAAGCACTAGGTTTCACTAAGGAAATGGCCGGTCACGAAAACGACCCGGTTATGGAACGTGAAAACCCTGAACTGACGGACGGTGCCTACTTTGGCCCATCACGCGGACATTTGTTCCCACGTTTCGCTCGCAAAATTGGCATGCCGCGCGGTTACGGTTACGGGGCATCAATGGGTGCCTGGATTCTGGATTACATGGCTGGTTGGGCTGGCGAATGGGGCCAAGTCGTACACTGTAACGCTGCTTACCGCGGACCTGCATTTACCGGTGATGCAACTTTCTTAACCGCCAGTGTCGTAGACAAGATGGTCGATGAAGAAGGACGTCATGTTGTTCAGCTGGATTGTAAAATGAAGAACCAGCTGGGTGTCACCATGGCAACAGCCAAAGCAGAAGTTGAGCTGGCAAAGAAATAAGCTCATAAAGCCTGGGCTGTATTATCAAGTAGAGATAATACAGCCCTCTTTCACTTCAGCATCCTTGCTCTATTCCCTACATCAGATCCATTTCCAGCCGTTACCGAATCTAAATAAGTCAGTGAGCCACCGCTTCGGAACCGTCCGCACTGGGTGTCGATCCCAAGCTAAATAGTGCTATAGCGCTAAGCCCCATTAGGAACATCGTCAGTTGCAAAAACAGTGCGTAGCTATTGTAATGATCAAATACAGCTCCCGCGACTAGGGGTCCAAAAGCCGTCCCCAAAGACAGCGCCATCACCAAAGAGCCATAGAGCGCACCAAAGTTCTTGAGTCCAAAATACTTGGCTGCAAGATACGCGATCACATCCACTTCAGACCCAAGCGTCAAACCAAAGATCGCGGCAGCAACTGCCTGGTATACAGGATTTGATCCATCGAGCAGTAATAAACTACAACCCAATAATGGAATCAGAAAAGCGGTGGCACCGATCAAGTGGGCCCGGAAACGATCCAATAAAAAACCTGTTCCCAAGCGACCAATAATAGAAAAGATCCCAACCAGTGAAGCAATACCTGCCGCTGCCAGAGGTTCCGCACCACGGTCAGTCAAAATCGGTACGAAATGAACGACAATGCCAATCGCAGTAAACGAAAATAGGCCGCTGGCCATCAATAATTTGTAAAGCGCCGGTGACCGTAAGCCTTCAGATAAGGTAAGTCCTTTGAGCACTTTCTTAGGCGCCTGGCTCGCTGCGGTTGTCTGCTTTTTCCCTTCTTCGTGAGCACTGTGAAAGCAAAGAAACAGAAAGGGAAAAACAAACAAGCACCATAAGCCACTTAATCCACGAAAAGCGACACGCCAGCCATATTCACCAATTAACCAAGTGGCAATCAGTGGGAAGAGGGTAGCACTGATGGCTGCACCCGATAACGTAATCGCCAGCGCAAGTCCGCGTGACGATTCAAAACGGCTAGTCACGGCGCTTGTCCAGACGGTCGCTTGAACCCAAAGCGTACCGATGGCCGTACCAACCCACAATAAGAGCCAGTTCGTCTTGGTTCCTGTGGCTGTACTCAACAACGCGACCGATGCACACATCAGCAGAATACCCATCAATCCAATTCGACGGGGGCCGACTCGATCCACAAGGATCCCGATAGGAATACAAAATAATGCACTCACGATCGACGCGATGGTGAGACCGGAAGAAATCTGGGCACGTGACCAGCCAAACTCCTGCTGTAAAGGCTCAATGAAAGGGCCGAGCGAATAAACGTGAAGTACCGACGTGGCATACCCCAACGCTGCGACAAGTGGTAAAAACCAATAGCTACGCCACTCGGTCATAGCGCTTTTGGATGTAACCATTAACAATTCCTTAGCTGAAAAAAGCTTTTAACGAAATTAAGATTGAGTCGGTGGCTGCATAAGCTCAACGCGGAGCCCATCAGGATCTGTACAGAATACTATAGGCCCATAAGGGGAATCGATTCGGGTATGACTGAGAACCTGACCTCCATATTGGGTTATGCGCTCACAGACAGCATCTATATCATCTACCGTCAAAGTGATATGAGTAAAACCCAGGCGGTTCATCGGACAGCGTTCGTCGGAACCAACCACTTGATCGAAACCAATTAACTCCAGGCGTAAACCTCCAAGACTGACATGATGTGCTTTGAGTGTGGTGCCAGGCAGTTCAATAAGCTGATCAAATGGTGCCCCAATTTCACCGACCTCCCGTTCATGAGTGAAGCCCAGTGCTTCAGTGTAAAATTTTACGGAACGGGATAAGTCCGAAGTACACACCCCAATGTGTAGCAGGTTTACGGAATTGGATTCGCTCACCGGGCTCTCCTTATAATTTTATTTGTGACACAAAAAAAGGCCTGCGCCAACCCGTGGCGCAGGCCTTTATAGTAACAAGTTATGACCTAGAATTGATAATGCAATTGCATGCCGTAACTGCGGGACTCACCATACACCTTGGTACTGAGCCCTAGATTGGGATAGAGCATTACGCCACCGACAGCATATTCTTCATCCGTTAAATTTTTTGCATAAGCAGAGAAATCAATATTCGACCCCATCACATTCTCCCATCCAAGAGTAAGCCCGACTAACCAGTAATCCTCTTGCTGCAGCGCGGGGTAAACACTGGAGGGGGTAGATTCAATAACGGCACTGGTCTGTAGCGCATTTAACCAGATATCATCTTGCCAGGAAGCACTGGCTCCTATGCTTAACGTACCGGCATTTCCCATGGGGTAACGATATGAAACTGTGGCCGTAAACGCGTTTTCAGGAGTAAAGAAAAAGGGTGTGTCCGAAAGATCTACACCTGTGGCAGGCTCTTCCCACGCTTTATACTCAGGGTCTGTATAGGCATACTGCAGCATAATCGTCAGGTTTTCCGTAGGTGAAATTGTCTGCTCAACTTCGAGACCCAGTACCGTTGCTTCAGCTGCGTTTTCTACGGCGCTCCCCGGAGCTCCTGTAGGACCAACCACAGCTACCGTGCGTTGAATGTCATCATACCATTGCTGATATAGCGCGACGTTGGTTCGCATGCTCCAATCGCCTATGGCCCAATCTACTTTACTCCCCAACTCCAGGTCTATAACGGTTTCTGGATCAAAGGGTTCGTATTCAACTGGTCTGGTGGCACGGGCATTAAATCCCCCTGCGCGGTATCCCAAACGAGATGATGCGTAGAGCATGGTGGAATCATTAGGTGTATATTCCAGCGATAAAGACCCTGTCGGCTGGGAAAAGCTTTCAGAAAGCTCTACTTTGCATTCAGATTGGGGTAAAGGCACACTGCTGGCATCTTGAAGTGCACAAGTTGACGGTGTTCTTGCGCTTAATGTCATCTCTTTATCATCATAAGTCCAGCGTAAGCCAGCAGATAAAGACCAGGCATCGTTAAAATGGTAAGTCCCTTGGCCAAACAAAGAATAACTATTGTTATGCATTTCAGCCGTCTGATCGAAAGGATTTGCTGCTGGCTGTAAACTTAACAACACATCTCCTGGAGAGTGCTCAAAACCATCCTCATAATACCAATACAAACCTGCGACCCACTCCAGTGCATCATCCA
>NZ_CBFIHX010000023.1:0-37437 GCF_965662505.1 Pseudomaricurvus sp.
AACGCGCAATTGATCAGGGAACACGGTTGGCGGCTGAGATTTAAGCTCTCTTCTACTTAAATCTCTTATATGTGCCCTCATTAAGACAGATCACAAGCTGTCCTAATGAGGGCACTTCAGAATTACACCCCTGCGAGCTCCGCTGCGCAATCGTAGGTTTTCTGGATAAACAACGCATCCGTGCTTGCCCTGTGGCGCTTTCCCTCAAAGTCTTCAGCAATGGTCGCCCTCGCTTCGTCCCAACACGCCATCATGGGCTCAGCCAGAATCATTTCCAGCGGCGAGAGCCAAAAGTTCATCGGTGTTCTGGCTCGGTCAAACAGCTTGATCAACCAGGGTTTATCAACCACCCAGCCATCGCTGTACACCGTTTGCCCCTGTAAAAATTGGTTCAACTCATCAACCACCACCCCACCCGGCTTACCGTATTTCTGTAAATCCGCCTGACTGATACCGTGAACAGCTTCTGCCTCTTCTGACCAAAAATCCCAGTTTTCATAGGGTTTAATCAACGAGGAATATCGATCGCCGTCACTGTTCACCACACCCACTTCGATCGGATAACTGAGTGGATGAAAGCCGGTGGCTTCCACATCAATGATCGCAGGCTTGCGGATACGGTTTTTGCGAGTTGAGTAGTTTAAGGGCACGGGACCAACCTTTTGTTTATCTGGCTTTTCTGTTTACTTGATAGTAAGCCACTTTTCATTCAGCAAACTCAAGCTTATCGGGTAATCCTATCAAATGCTGCTGATATCTCGATACTTTCACAGGATTTATCGGAAAATCAGAGAGTTACGCTCAATTCCGTTCTGCACAAAGCGTTTGGGACTCTGCTATCATCCTCCTCATCTTAACGGCAAGCAGACCGCAAGCTTAAGCAGACCTCCTGCGTCTGCCCCAAACCTGACAAAAAGGTAATTTCATGGATTGGCTGGCTAACTTTATTCACGGATTCTTTCAATTTAGCGCACTCCTTCTCATTCTGGCTCTGGGTGTCGGCCTTATCTGGCTGGCCTACCTTTATTGGGTGGATGTGCACCAGACAAAACACGCCATTCGCCGCAACTACCCGGTCATCGGACGCTTTCGCTACTTTTTTGAACACCTTGGCGAATTTTTCCGCCAATACTTTTTCGCGCTGGATCGTGAAGAGCTGCCGTTTAACCGAGCTCAACGGAGCTGGGTTTACCGTGCAGCCAAAGATATTGACTCTACTGTGGCGTTTGGTTCTACCCGCCCCCTGAATCAGGCCGGTGAGATCCTGTTTCTCAACGGCCTGTTCCCAATTTTGAAAGAAGAAGCCTTACCGCCTTCAGCCATTACCTTTGGTGAAGGCTTTGCCCAATCACCCTACACCACCCACTCTTTTTATAATATTTCAGGTATGAGTTTTGGTGCCCTGTCAGTCCCCGCTGTTCAGGCACTCTCTCAAGGTGCGAAAGAAGCTGGTATCTGGATGAATACCGGCGAAGGCGGCCTGTCGCCCTATCACCTTCAGGGTGGTTGCGACATTGTTTTTCAGATCGGTACTGCCAAATACGGTGTGCGCACCCCGGATGGTCTTCTGGATGACGAAAAGCTTAAAGCTGTTGCCGACCACCCACAGGTCAAGATGATTGAAGTTAAGTTGAGCCAGGGCGCCAAGCCCGGCAAAGGCGGCATTCTTCCGGGAGAGAAAGTCACGCCTCTGATCGCTTCCACTCGCGGCATCCCGGTCGGCATGTCTTCGATCAGCCCGAACGGACATCCGGATATCCGATCCATCGACGAATTGCTGACCTTTATCCACCGTGTTCGCGAGGTTTCTGGAAAACCCACCGGCTTTAAGGTTGTGATCGGCGAAAGCCAGTGGCTGGACGAACTTTGTCAGGCCATTCACCAGCGCGGTCTGGAGTACGCTCCAGACTTCATTACCATAGACAGTGCCGATGGCGGTACCGGAGCCGCGCCACAGAGTCTGATTGACTATGTGGGCCTGCCGCTGAAACGCAGCCTGCCGCTTGTTATCGACAAGCTCAATGAATACGGCTTGCGACAGCGTATAAAAGTGATTGGCTCCGGCAAAATGATCAATCCGTCTGATGTGGCCTGGGCTCTGTGTGTAGGGGCTGACGTGGCCGTAAGCGCGCGAGGCTTTATGTTTGCGCTGGGATGTATTCAAGCGCTGCAGTGCAATAAAAACACCTGCCCAACAGGCATTACAACCCATGATCCGGAACTTCAAAAAGGACTGAACCCGGCCAATAAAACCGTGCGGGTGAAAAGCTTTGCGCGCAACCTCATGTACGAAGTCGGTGTCATTGCCAACTCCTGCGGTGTATCAGAGCCCAGACAATTAACCCGACGACATGCTCAGGTGACAAACAGCGACGGTATTCCAAGACCACTGAATGAAGTGTACCCCGATACCGTACCCCACCAATCTTCAATGAAGGTGGTCAGTAAGCAACCTGAAATGGTCGAATAAACAGCAATTTTCCTGACTCCAGGCACCGCTTAAAGTCACTGTATTTAGCCTGGCTATAACGCATAATTCACCACGCTCATACAGGTTAAAAAAAGCAAATAAGGGTTTTCCTGACAGACTCTCATCTGTTATGTTCTTCTACAATATAACGATATAAAAGAGAAGTTTATGAGCCAGGAAAGCCCTAAGACAGCGGTGAACACCCCCGCTGAGCCCGTCAGTTACAGTCCCGCATATCGTCGTTATGTGCTTGTGATACTGACCCTTGTCTACGCGTTCAACTTTATTGACCGACAGATCCTTGTGATTCTGCAGGAATCCATCAAAGCGGATATGGGGCTCTCCGATACCCAGTTGGGATTGCTGACCGGTTTCGCCTTTGCGATTTTCTACGTCAGTGTCGGTATTCCTATTGCTCGCTGGGCTGATGTCGGGAATCGACGCAATATTGTCTCGCTGGCGATCACCATCTGGAGCGGCATGACAGCCTTGTCAGGCGCTACCCACAACTTTTACCAACTGTTACTGGCCCGTATTGGTGTGGGTATTGGTGAAGCCGGTGGCAGCCCCCCTGCCCATTCCATGATCTCTGACTACTACCCCCCGGAAAAACGCGGCACCGCTCTCTCGTTCTATTCCACCGGCGTCTATTTCGGTATCTTGATGGGTTTCCTGCTTGGCGGCTGGATCAATCATACATTCGGCTGGCGCTGGGCATTCTTCGTGGTAGGGGTTCCCGGTATTCTGGTTGCCTTGTTGGTTCGGTTTACCATCAAAGAACCTGTTCGTGGACAATCCGACCCCGACAACATCAAAGCCCAACACGAAAAAAGCGAAAAGCCCAATTTCAAACAAACCATGGCTACCCTCTGGGAGTTACGCTCTTTTCGTTTCTTCTCCTTCGCGGCAGGTCTGGCAGCCTTTACCAGCTACGGTGTGGGTAACTTTTTGCCATCGTTCCTGATGCGTTCACACGACTACGACAGCCTGCAAGCCGGTACAGCCCTGGCGTTAATCTCCGGTATTGGCGGTATGATTGGTACTTATCTCGGCGGTTATTTGGCAGACAAATTTGGCGCCAAAGATCAGCGCTGGTACCTGTGGATTTGTGCGATCCCTGTGTTTATCAGCTTCCCGCTGATGCTGGGTACCTTATTCTATCCGGACAGCGGTATAATTTTGGCCTTTCTGTTTGTGTCTACCATGACCGGCGCGTTTTATCTGGGTCCAACCATTGCGATCACCCACTCCCTGTTACCTCCAATGATGCGAGCTATGGGTTCTGCGGTGCTCTTCTTTATTTTGAACCTGATTGGCCTGGGACTCGGTCCTTTGTGTGCGGGTATGCTCAGTGATTTTCTCGCTCCAACACTGGGAACAGACTCTTTGCGTTACGCTCTGGCAATTACGGCTTCTATCGGTATCATCTCGGCGGCAGGCTTTACCATTGCTGCAGCCAGATTACCGAGTGATCTTAAACGCCAAAGTGATCTGCAAGCCATAGCCGATGAGGCTGCTCTCGCTCAAGCCCATAAAGCCTAACCCCTCAGTTTATTCCCAACAAAAAAGAGGGCCATTACGGTGACGTAATGGCCCTCTTTTTCATTCAGGGCTAGCTCGATTGAAGGACTAGCTCCATTAAGCCCTAATTCGATTATGGCCTGGGCTTTGAGTAATCAACCGTGTGATCACAGCTACCATCCTGCTCACAATCATTAACACCGTCGTTATTCACATCCCAGCTCGGGTGCATTCTCGACCTCGCCAATGGTTCTGGCCCCTCTGCTGGTAACTTCCCACTTAACCTGATCTGCAAATCATAGCTTGCCGTTTCATTACGTCTGGCAGCATTTCGCATCAGGTAAACCAAAACCTTGTAGTCTCCTGCCGCGGTAAAGGTCTGATCAAAGTGAGCGCCACTCATAGAACCTATAAAAATGGCGGTTCTACTCCCTTCCGGGGTGACGTTAAAGTAACTACTCGGATTATCTGTGTTGAATTGAATATCAACATGCTGCCCGGCAGACACACTGAACACGTACTCCTTGGTTTCATAGCCCTTGAGTGTGTCCGTATAAACCCGTTCTTCTGGATACAAGTCTTTCTGTGCATTTGGAGCCACAGCGGGCAAGGTCTGATTATCAGCCACACCCGCAGCCTTAGGGATCACCTCAGCCTGACTTGTAGCCTTTGTCGTCTCAGTCTGAGAACAAGCTGTCAGTAGAACGGCTGTCGCCACTAGCGCTGTTGAGCGCCGTATAAAAGCTGACATCGCACTTGGTATTGAGGAATTAATCGTCCAGTTCGATCTCTCGGGCATAATGTTTTCCTTCCATGTAATTAAAATCGACTTCTATCTTCTGACCGACGCTCAGGCTCTCAAATCCTTTAAGTCCGTCATCAAAATCAGTTGTTTCATTGACGTGAAACGTAATGCCCTGCACGACCAACGTCTTACCCGCAGGATCCAGGGATTCTATAGTCCCTTCCACATCATTTGCGAAAGCTCCACCAGAACCCAGTGAAAGAGCCAAAGCCGCCAAACCTAAACGGTATTTCATATCGTTACTCCTGTGATCTATACGTGTTGGTGATTTTGTTGCTTGAGACAGTATAGACAACAACGGACGGTAAAGGTTTGATCAGTTTTAGCGACGGTGAAGCGATCCAAAGATCACGATGACGACGTCTGCCCCACAGGAAACGCAAGCTGGTCAGAAGCTGGAGTATTGGATGTAGAAGTACTGTTGGAAAGTGTAAAAGCTTTAGCGCAGGACTGGCAGATACAGCTTTTGCCTCGCTGCTCCGGGGGGAGAGCTTCAAGGGCAGCTGAAGGAATAGATTCGTGGAGACACCAGCAATCCAGCTTTTCAGACGAGGAAGCTGGTTGCTTCAAGTTCCCACAGTTGTTGTTTTTCCGGCAAAGAGGACACAGAGCACTGTTCATAAACTATTTCTCCTCTATGGCCGCCTACCCATTGATCAAGCTATCCTTTGCTCAGGGCAGCAACGATGGGCTCAATCTGCTCGCTCCAGACCTTATCGTCAACGACACCGACGTGTTTGTAGCGAATGACGCCTTGGCGATCCAAAACATAGGTTTCAGGAGCGCCGAAAACACCCAGATCAATTCCCAGGCGTCCGTCCGCATCGACAATGCTATAGACATAGGGATTGTGCAGGTTTTTCAGCCACTTTTGCGCCTCGGTGACATCATCCTTGTAATTCACACCCACAATCTTAACCCCTTGATTCGCCAGTTCAACAAGGTATGGATGTTCGACACGACAGGAAACGCACCAGGTAGCCCAGACATTCAGTAAGGTGACTTCACCCTTCAGGTCATTTTGAGTGATTACCAGACTCTCGTCATTCACCGTCGGCAGACTGAATGTCGGCATAGGCCGATCAATCAGCGCGGAAGGCATTGCCGTGGGATCAAGACTAAGGCCTCGCCAAAAGAATGCCGCCAACACTGCAAAAATCATCAGCGGAATAAACAGCTTTAAACGTGACATATCACCCACTCAATTAACGTTACACAGTACAAAGGGATCGATTAAGTAGCCGACGAGGCCGTTTCAGGCGAAGCCGCTTTAGATGACGGCAAGGACTCGTTCTTGCGAGTTGCTTTTTGCCGATACCGCTTATCAAATACAGCCATCAATCCGCCCAATCCCATAAAGATTGCTCCCAACCAGATCCAGCGCACAAAAGGTTTGTAATGGATCCGCACGGCCCAGGCGTCATCGCCTAGAGGCTCTCCCAGAGCAACGTATAAATCCCGCCAAAAGCCAGCATTGATAGCGGCTTCCGTCATCATATTACCGCCAGACAGATAGCGACGCTTTTCAGGGAGTAGCACATCAACTTGCTTGCCATCTTGATACACCTCGATGATACCCCGGGTGGCCAGGTAATTGGGGCCGCGTACATCGGCAATCTCCTTGAAAAGGTATTCATACCCGCCCTGTTCAAGGCTTTCGCCCGGAGCCATCCGAAGATCCCGCTGATCTGAATAAATGGTATTCAGACTCGCACCCAATAACGTCAGCGCAACGCCGATGTGGGCAACCAACATCCCTTTATAGCTCAATGAAAGTTGATTAAAACCTTTCAAAAAACCCGTACGATTCCGTAAACGGTAGAACACATCGGTGATCATCGCGAGGATAATCCAGCTACCTAGAGCAATCGCCAGAGCAGCGGAGAAAGAGTATTCGTCCCCGATAAAGAAAGGCAAAACTGCCCCCAGGATAATGCTCAAAGCAATCGGTGTTCTTAACCATTTCCACAAGGTCGTCAGGTTGGTGCGTTTCCAGTTAACGAGTGCCGCAACACCTAACAGAACTGCCACCAAGCACATGAGCGGCGTAAAGAAAAAGTTGAAATACGGTGGCCCCACCGAAATCTTACCCCACCCCAAAGCATCCGCGATTAAAGGATAAAGGGTTCCTAATAGAATTGTTCCGGTAGCCACCACCAACAGAACATTATTGCCCAGAAGGAATGACTCCCTGGAAATCCATTCAAAACTCGCAACCGATTTAACCGCCGGTGCTTTAAACGCATAAAGCGTCAATGAACCACCGACAACAATCGCTAAAAAGCCCAGAATAAACACACCGCGCTCTGGGTCTGCAGCGAAGGCATGAACCGAAGTCAGTACACCCGAACGAACCAGAAACGTCCCCAGAAGGCTCAACGAAAAGGCAAAGATAGCTAGCAATAACGTCCAGCTCTTAAACACCCCTCGTTTTTCTGTCACAGCCAGAGAGTGAATCAATGCGGTACCCACGAGCCATGGCAAAAAGGAAGCGTTCTCGACTGGATCCCAGAACCACCAACCGCCCCAGCCCAGCTCGTAATAGGCCCACCAGCTGCCCAGTGCAATGCCTAGCGTGAGAAAGGCCCATGCAATGGTCGTCCACGGACGAGACCAGCGCGCCCATGCGCTGTCCAGGCGCCCTGACATCAATGCAGCAATAGCGAAAGCAAACACAACCGAAAAACCAACATAACCCATGTACAGCATGGGCGGATGAATGATCAGTCCCGGATCTTGCAGCAGAGGATTCAAGTCACTGCCGTCTGCAGGGGCGTTAGGCAATAACCGATCAAAAGGGTTGGATGTAAACAGAACAAAGGCGCAGAAACCAACGGCAATCATTCCCATCACTGACAGAACTCGGGCCACCATATCCAGCGGCATCTGCTTGCTGAATAAGGCAACGGACAAGGTCCAGCCAGCCAGAATCAGCACCCACAGCAACAGAGATCCCTCATGGCCGCCCCACACAGCACTGACTTTGTATTCCACCGGTAGCAAGCTGTTGGATTGGTTGGCGATGTACGCGACCGAAAAATCATCTTGCACGAAGCTGTAAACCAGACAGGCAAATGACACCGCAACGAAGGTGAACATGCCCACTGACAAGCTGCGACCTGTCGCCATCATGGCCCGGTTTCCCGTGTAACTGCCCCACAACGGCAAAACTGACAGTGTTATTGCCAGGCAAAAGGCCAGAATCAGCGCGAAATGTCCGTACTCAGGAACCATAACTCATTCCTTCACAAGTTTTTTGATGTTCGCCACCGGCATTCTCCATCGCTTCTGCGACTTCAGGTGGTGTATAAGTTTCATCGTGTTTGGCCAACACTTCGGTTGCCATAAACACTCCGTCACCATTCAGCTTGCCATTGACGACAACGGCTTCTCCTTCAGCAAACAGGTCCGGCAGGATTCCAGTGTAGTGGACCGCTACCGTTGCGGCGCCATCGGTAATCAGAAAATTCACATCCAGACTGTCGGAGGACCGCTGTACCTTGCCGGGCAAAACACATCCCCCTGCACGAATACGGGTATCCACCGGAGCCTCTCCAGACGCAATTTTGGTTGGAGGATAGAACAGGTTTATATTCTCACGCAGAGCATAAGCCATTAAGCCTACTGCGACACTCGCGAAGATGACGATGAATAACACGAGGATCAGGCGCTGTTTTCGTACCGGGTGCATTAATACTTCTCACTTAAATAACTGAATGTGGATCACTTTCACGGTATTCGCGAATTACGCCCTACCCGCGGCGTTTCGCTCAGCAATCCTTGCTTGACGTTTTAATTCGGCCATCAGGCTGCGGCGTTTCATTATCGGCGCAACGAACAGATACGCCAGACAAGCGGCTGTAATGGCGTAACAGGCCCAGACATAAGGACCATGACCTGACATGGATATAAAATCTGCTGCACTTTCAAACTGAAATTTCATGAACTCTGGTGCCTCTGCTCTCACTTAATCTGCGCTTTGACTTAAGCTTTCTCAAGCATCAATTCTTTAACCCAGCGGGTCTTTTTCTCTCGAACCAGAACCTCACTGCGTGTACTCATCAATAAAACCAATGCATAAAACACATAAAACCCTGCCACCATCATCATTAATGGATACAGCATGGAAGGATCGATGGTAGATTCAGACGTGAATTTGATGGTTGCTGGCTGATGTAAGGTGTACCACCAATCAACCGACTTGTAGATGATAGGAATATTTACGGTGCCCACAAGCGCGAGAATCGCACTGGCTTTATTGGCCGTATCCTGATGCTGATAGGCTCCCTGCAACGCAATAACGCCCAGGTACAGGAAAAAAAGTACCAACATTGATGTAATGCGGGCATCCCATACCCACCAGGTTCCCCAGGTCGGCTTACCCCAGACCGCCCCGGTCACCAGAGCCAGAAAAGTCAATACCGCGCCGATAGGTGCCGCGCACTTCATGACCATGTCCGCGAGTTTCATTTTCCAGATCAGCCCCACAGCACCACTGATTGCCATGGTGTAGTAACCGGCCAAAGCCAGAAAGGCCGCAGGTACGTGAATATAAATAATCCGATAACTATTGCCCTGTTTGTAATCTTCAGGGGCAAAAGCCAGTCCCCAAACCGCACCGGCCACCAACAAACTGATGCTGATGACTGCCAACCAGGGAATCCAGGCGTTGGTTTTCTCATAAAACCAGCGCGGCGAACCCAATCTGTGAAACCACTGCCAACCCACTGTCTATCCTCTCTGCAAAACTTTTACTTAAACCTGTTTAAAATACTTTGTTGTTCAGGCTTATAAATTCTTACTAACCAGACACAGCTCTTTCCAATTGTTCAGAGCTTCAAACCGTAATAACTCGTCTGAAACGCCGAGTTTACGGCCACTCTGACTGTCCGATCATTCTGACGTTCCGATCATTCTGACTTTCCGAGTCTAACCGTTAACGCTGATTCGCAGGGCGCCAGCCGCCGCAACCGGTGCCAGAATCACAGCCATTGCCAAGAAAGCGCCCAGCACAGCCAACTGCCCACCATACGGAAATCCATCAATCGCGCTGGTAACGGCACTGGAACCAAAAATAAGTATCGGAACGTATAACGGCATAATGATCAGAGAGATCAATATGCCTCCCTTTCTTAAAGCCACCGTTAAAGCCGCGCCGATGGCTCCGATCAAGCTCAAACAGCCGGTGCCCAATAGCAGTGAACACACCAGAGGCCAATAACCCGCCGCCGGCAAGGACAGCATGACGCCCAGCAACGGAGCCATAATGGTGAGCGGCAATCCAGTGACGAACCAGTGAACCAAAACTTTCGCCAGAACCTGAAAATACAGCGGTTGGGGCGACATTAATAATTGCTCCAGAGCGCCATCTTCGTAGTCGGCCCGAAACAAGGCATCCAGCGAGAGTAACGTCGCCAGCAAAGCCACGACCCAAATCATCCCCGGTGCGAGTACCGCCAAAACCGCTCTTTCCGGACTGATGCCCAGTGGCACCATCGTAATCACCATCAATAAGAACATGATGGGATTGGCGATTTCACTGCGGTGACGGAAAGCTATAAGCACATCCCGCCGTAGAGTAGCTATAAATCCAGCCCCAACTCCCGGAGTGACCAGAGGTTCCGCCTTCAGGCTGGTACGCGACTGATGTTCACTACCGCTCACCTGCTCAGAACTGCTCATCAGCGACACCCTTAAAGTCTTCGAGGTTCAATCGTCGCACACCATCCATAGCCATATCCTGATGAGTGGTGAGCAATACACACCCTCCTCCGGCAGCATGCTCAGCCATTAAGGCTTCCAGATTTTTAACGCCTTGCTTATCAATAGCGGTAAAAGGCTCATCCAGGATCCAGACCCGCGCCGGTGTTAAAAACAAACGGGCCAAAGCAACACGTCTCAACTGCCCCGCCGACAAATGGTGGCAAGGCACATCTTCAAATCCAAACAATCCGACTTCGTCCAGGGCTGATTCAATAGAGCATCGCTGATGTCCCTGATTGATGCCGCAAAACCAGTTCAGATTCTCCCGGGGTGTTAACGCTTTTTTTATCCCGGGCAAATGTCCGACAAACAGCAACTGATTAAGGTACTCCAGCCGACTCTGTTTGAGAGGCACACCCCGCCACAGGATTTGGCCCTCGTAATCTGCCGAAGTCGTTGTCAGAAGGCGCAACAGCGTGGTTTTGCCGCTGCCGTTAGGCCCTTCCACCTGAACGATATCGCCACCCATGACTTGCAGGTCAAGATTCTCGAACAACACCCTTTCATCCCGCTCACAGCGCAATGCCTGTAGCTCTAATAATGGATGATTCATAGAAAGACCATGCCCAAGGGTGAATTTCAGCGGATTTAGCTGGTTAAAAGTCTTAACCCAATGATCAAAAGGGTCATTTTTACGATTTTTGCCACAACATCTGAAAAGTTTTTGCTTTTCAGGCCGATAAGCTTATATCGACCACTATTCAAACGCGCCTTATGCCAAAAAACCGCTCACAGGCGCAGTATATCGCAGTGGCAGTTAAGTAAAGTTAAGGCAAATCAATACCTTAGTTAAGATGCATCATCGGGTCGCAATCTTACTGGCAAAAGCCACAAATTTCATCGGGAATTTACCCAAATGGTTATCGATCTCCCATCCAGCAGCCAAACCACACTCCGGGGCAATCAAAGCCCGGTGACTCAGCTGATGAACCAGCGGCAAGAGACCCTACAAGCTGCTCTGAAAGCCCTGAATGTCAAAGCCGGAGAAACCATAACCGCACTCGTTAAATCGATTCATCCCGTTGATGACCCCTTGCGTGCCAGACTGATCCAACAGGCCACTCCACCGTCGGAAAGCGCCAATGCCAGTGCCAATCGCAACGCCACGGCGCAGGACAAGCTTTTGTCTTCTTCCAATCTGAAGCTGGTTGAGCTGGAGGTGAAGGGGAAATCAGTACTGATATACACCGACAAAGCCATCCGCCCCAATCAGACCCTGTCACTTCAACTTCAGAATGGCCAATTGGTACAGGTGCCGAATAATCAGGCAACGCCGTCCTACACGACAATGATATCCCAGAGCGCCTCTCAGAGTGCTTTACAGGCGCAGCCGGGAAACCACCTTGTTGATAGTAAGCTAAACGCACTGACATCCCAGCAACTTACGACCTTACAGCAGGCTTTGCGTACCCAATTGCCACAATTTGCGCAAATGAAAGAGGGACAGGCTTCGGCAATCAGTGAAAGCCTGATAATCGCTCAATTAATCACCAAAATTGTCCAGCAACCGGGCCATACAAGCTTGCAGCAACTGCCCCGCAGCCTTCAGGAAAGCCTGCAGCAATTAGCGTCACATCTGAGAAGCCCTCAACAGCTGTCACAGCCCGATTCTTTAAAGCAGGCCATCAAAGGCAGCGGTTTACAGCTTGAACACCAGCTGGGCCGACAGGGCTCGAACGTCAATACCAACAGTGCCAACCATGCCCCATTGTCCCAAACAGACTTGAAAGCCGCTTTGCTGCATACGCTGAACCAACTGAGCAAATTCACACAGCAACCAGCGACGCCACAGGGCATGGCAACACAGGTTGCCGCTCAGTCCTCGACCTCCCAAGCTCAAGCATCGACACCTCCATCGATACCCGGTTACAGCTTGCCGACGGCAACTCCTGCGAACCCGGCGCTGTCTGCTCAAAGCTTGTCTGCTCAAAGCTTGTCCGCTCAAACCTTGCACGCTAAAACCATAGGCGCACAGGGATTAATCTCTTTATTGCAACAGCTGCTGCCGACACAGTCCAAGCGATCCAGTCATCAAACTTCCGTTGCACCTCAACAATTGATGCAAGCGTTGCAGGGACAAGTCCACCAGGCTTTGGGGAAAATTCTCTATCTACAACTACAGTCCTTACAACGTTCACACCCCAACAGTGAGGGCGTAAAAAACCAGTCTGTGCAGTTAGAAATCCCCCTTAACCTGGGGTACAACGCCCAATCCCTTTCAATGGAGATTGAGGACGACTGGGTGACTGATTACTCAGACGATAAAGCGTCCTCGCAAGAAAAAGCCCGGCAATGGCAGGTGAAACTGACTTTTGAATTACCGGACGCCGGTTATTTCCACGCCCATCTGACCATTCTCAATCAGCAGGTCAATGCCAGCCTCTGGGCAGAGAATCCAGATACTTTTCACACAGCCCGAGAAACACTTAATGACCTTCGCCAACAGCTGGAAAAAGACGGTTGCACCGTAAAAAACCTGGAGTGTTTTCCCGGCAAGCCCGCAACCGACAACAACATGCGGCTTAATTACGCCCTTGTAGACATCAAAACCTAAAGTAAAACGACAAAAACTGAAGTAAAACGACAAAACCTAACGTGAAGTGATTTGTATGAGCCAAGCAGAAGCATTCAGCGACCAACAACTGCAGAAAGCCGTCGCCTTATTTTATGATGGTGAACAGGCCCCCAGAGTGACGGCCAAAGGCATTGGAGAAAAGGCTGAAGAGATTATGGCTATAGCGCAGGAATGCGAGATTCCACTCTGCGACAACAGCGCTTTGGTCGACTTACTCCTCACCCTTGAGCTGGGAGACCAAATTCCTGAAACGCTCTACACCGCCGTGGCTCACATTATTGCTTTTGCCTATCAATTGCAGGGAAAACAACCGCAAAGCTAGGACTGTCCTGATGATAAAACCCAGATTCAATGAAATTTTTTTGTTATTACCTTGAAGAACTTAGTAGTATTCTTTTGGGGTTGATCAAAATTCAAACAGAAAGCCAGCCATTAACGTGATCAGCATGGACATTTTTTGCACATCACGAAGTGAAACCAGCTAACAACAAACTAAAACAAGCTAAAACAAACAGGGTGCATTTGAAATGAGCAGTGACATCGCTGAATCCGTAATGAGTAAAACGATAATAACCGTCAACAGCGTCGAGGCAGAACTGGCCACAAGCGTGATACTTGATTGCCGCTTCTCCCTTTCCGATCCCGCAGAAGGCGAGCGTCTATATCATCAGGATCACCTCCCGGGTGCTCAGTACTGTCATTTGGAACAACACCTGTCCGGTACACCTTCGACACATGGCGGTCGTCACCCTCTTCCTTCATCCGAAGCTTTTTCAGAACAGTTACAGCTCTGGGGAATTCGGGAATCTACACCTGTGATTGTCTATGACGATCAACGCTTTGCCTTCGCCGCTCGAGCCTGGTGGCTTTTAAAAGCTGTGGGTATTCGCAATGTGAGACTGCTTGATGGCGGTTATTCTGCCTGGAAAAATCACCACAAACCCTTTGATCGCCGCACACCACCACTGCATCCCACCCAACACACACAAGCGTTAACCTTAAGTACCGATCATCTCGTGGACTACAGCAAGGTCAAGACATTGTCAGATCAGCAAGAGGTCGTGCTGGTGGACAGCCGCGAAGCTCATCGCTACAACGGAGATGTCGAACCCATTGACCCAATTGCCGGACACATCCCTGGAGCCATCAACAAGCCCTGGCAAGAAATCACTGATGAGGCCGGCTACATCAAGCCGCTGGAATTCCACCTGCGCCGCTGGCTGGATCTACCGGAATCCCAACAGGTTATCGTGTATTGCGGTTCTGGAGTGACCGCCTGCGTCAACTTGCTATCCGCCCACCTTGCCGGCAAAACCCCGGACTTGTACCCCGGCAGCTGGAGTGACTGGTGCAGCTATCAACTGGCGTAATGACTGGCGTAACGAAGAGCAGGTTCCGATATCCCAAGGCTGATTGACATTTTCAGTCAGCTTCCGGGGATTTCGCCTCAACATGCTATAGTTTTGCTCATAAGGCAGCTTTATAGTGCTTTAAATGCCATATCAATGCGATAACCAGTGCCATTCCGAGGCGCCAATCGCTTTGACTTACCAGAGAGTGAGATTGCCCTGTGACGACCCCAACCCAACAGCTAGCTAACCTGATCGAAACCGAAGAATTGGACACCTTGCTGTTCCGAGGCACAACTCCGGAAACCGGTCTGCCCCGGGTATTTGGAGGGCAGGTTTTGGGTCAAGCCCTCTATTCAGCGATCCGAACGGTGCCTGAATCCCGCATTATGCACTCGATGCACGCTTACTTTTTACGTCCGGGGGACGTCACGCGCCCCATCATCTTTGAAGTCGATCCTATCCGTGATGGCAAGTCTTTTACCACTCGCCGTGTAGTGGCAAAACAGAACGGCAAGGCCATTTTCAATACCTCGATCTCATTCAAAGAACCTGAAGATGGTCTGGAGCATCAAGCGGAAATGCCCGCGGTGCCACAACCGGACGAGCTGGTGTCCGACCGGGAGCGCTTGCAAGCCTACCTGGATGCCAACCCCGATGTTCCCAAGCCACCGCCAGCCGATACCCTGGGGGCATTTGATGCCCGCAGCACCGGCCAACTGCCTTTTTTGCGAGAAGAGCCCAGTGAACCGGTACATGGCTTCTGGTTTAAATGCCGGGACAAACTGGATTACGACTTCCCCATGCATCAGGCTTTCCTGGCCTACGCCTCTGACTTTCGCCTGCTGGCATCAGCCATGCTGCCCCACGGATTAAGTTACCGTCAAAATGGCACCACCTTACAGGCCGCGACGCTGGATCACTGCATCTGGATTCATCAGCCCTTCAGAGTGGACGAGTGGATTTACTACCATATGGAAGGCCCGGTAGCTGCCGGCGGCCGTGGACTCAACTTCGGCCGCTTTTACTCACAGGATGGTAAATTGGTGGCAAGCTCCAGCCAGGAAGGCTTGATGAGAATTCATTCAAAACCAAAGGCCTGATCCCGACTCGAAACAATCTCAAAGGGAACAGCTAATACCTGTTCCCCCCAAACCGCAGTAGCCATTTGGATTCTTGTGCAAATATTGCTGGTGGTACTCCTCTGCGTAATAAAACGGCTTGGCCGGGAGAATTTCCGTGGTGATCTCACCAATGCCCGCCGCCTCCAGAGACTCGCCATAACGCACTTTTGACAAGGTCGCCAGGGATGCCTGCTCCTCATCAAAAGTGTAAATCCCTGAACGATATTGAGTGCCCATGTCATTGCCCTGCCTCATGCCCTGAGTGGGATTGTGGGACTCCCAGAACACCGACAACAGCTGTTGATAGCTGATTTTCTCAGGATCATAGACCACCAGAACCACCTCGTTATGCCCAGTCATACCGCTGCACACTTCTTCATAGGCTGGGTTTTGAGTAAAACCGCCGCTATAGCCAACCGCGGTGGTATAAACACCATCCAACAGCCAGAATTTTCGTTCTGCCCCCCAGAAGCAACCCAGACCGAAAATCGCCTGTTGCAGATGCTGGGGAAACGGTGGCTGTATGGGCGTCCCTAACACAGCGTGCTTGTTGGACAGAGGCATAACCTCATCTCGTCCCGGGAGCGCCTGATCCTCAGACACCATAACGGCTTTTCGACTCAGAAAAGACATAGCATATTTACCTTAGTAATCACCTTAATAAAGTTAACTTGAGAATAGCAGAGGCCGCAACCAAACTGCCCGCAGGTTACTTTTTTCCGTAAATCGTTACAATCGACATCAGGATCACCTTTTAAACGGCAAATGGATATCAATGAAAAACCCCCACCCTACACACTTTGCAGCGATCGATCTGGGTTCCAACAGTTTTCATCTATTAATCAGTGAATGGTCAGAGGGCCAACTGCACGAGGTTGCCCGTCAAAAGGTTATGGTCCAGCTGGCTCGCGGCGTCGATGAACAACACAATTTATCTGCAGCTGCACTGGAACGCGCCCGCAGCTGCCTGGAAGATTTCAGTACACTCCTGCAACAGTATCCCAACGCTCTGGTGCGTACCATTGGTACTCAGGCACTTAGGCAATGCAATAATCTGGCTCAGTTTCTCTCCATGGCAGAACCCATATTGGGAGGCCCTGTTGAAATCATCAGTGGACAGCAAGAGGCTAACTTCGTCTATCAGGGGGTACAGCACAGCCTGCCCGCAACAGAAAGAAAACAGCCAATACTGGTGGTGGATATTGGTGGCGCCAGTACTGAACTGATCATCGGCCGGGGTAATAAGATTTCACAATCGCACAGTTTCGCACTTGGCTGCGTGGATCTGGCCAATCGCTACTTTCCTCTCGCCCAGCAACCCACCATCACCCCAGAAAGCCTGAATCAGGCTTATCAATACAGCTGTCAGACCCTTGCTCCTCTTCAGGAAACCTTTTCCGCCACTCACTGGCAACAGGCGCTAGGGGCTTCCGGAACCATGCGGGTCATTCTGGACTTACTACCAAACGATGCGGAGCCTTCGATTATCACCCGCCAACAGCTAAAAGACCTGCTTGAGAACCTCAGGCAACAGGGAAAACTGAGCGAAATCATCCCGGATTCTCTTCGCTGGGACGTACTTCCGGCCGGTCTGGCACTGCTGCAAGCAATTTTTGACACCTTCACAATCAATCAACTCACAGTTTCAGCGGGCAGCATCAAGGAAGGTGTAATGCTCGACAGCATTCGGGAAATGGCGCACAAAGACGACAAAAACACCCAATAAAGAGCTGTATGGGTTCTATACTGACTGGTATCACCACCATGGATAGAACGCGTCACAAACGTGAAATGTATGGACACACAGGCCCAAAACGGGAGATGTACCATGCCTAGTATGACGTTTCGATTTACGACTGAATGCGAACTTACCCTCGACGGCCAATCCTATGAAGAAGTCTATTTGAAATTCAAGGACCTCTGCCATCAGCAACAACCCATCTCAGAAACCCCGATGATCAAAGTTTATCCCCCCGAAGAAAGCAGTATTTATTTCGAGATTGATGAACAAAACACCTTTTGCGAAATGGGTATGATCAAAGGGGACTTCAAACAAGACATCCTCAACAATCTGCCTGACAACTGGCTTCATAGGGTTCAATCCCACCGTCACCATTGATGTCCAGCTGAATCCCCCAAGGTTTTCCCTTAGAACCTGACTGACTTTGGAGTCATGGTCAATACAATCACAACCTTGATAAAGGTTGAATAATGCGACAAAATGCTCCACTAACATGGCGCACCCACAAATTCACGGAACTACGTCACACTTCATATTCATGCCATGACCAGCTACGGCAGGTATACACAACAGGACGTTCGGAGACATCAATGTTAAGACGTTGGCTTGCCTTAGCCACTTGCCTCCTGCCTGCCTTGGCCAACGCCAGCGATGCCTCGACTTCCGCCCTCCCTGTCCTGGCGGCACTGACTCTGATCACCCTCTTGTTGAGCACTTCATTTCAACTCTGGCAGCATCCGGACATTCTTCAGTCTGATTACCGAAAATCCGTTTTTCTGCTGCTCTCCGGCAGTGTGCTGGCAGCTGTTGCATGGTCTAGCCTTGGACCAGAATCTGCAACACTGTCGGTCTGCGGTTACGCTCTAATTTTGTCAGTGACTCAGGCAGTCATCAGCCACTGGATAAGATTGGCCGAATTCGAAAAGGTGCAGGATTTGATGCTCAGAGAGGTAGCCCAGAAAACCGCCTCTCTGGAAGAGAAAAATCAGGAGCTTAAAAGCGCACAAAGGGCACTGCGTATCGCCAATCTGGAGCTGAAAGCCCTGTCCTGTACCGATGGTCTGACAGACACCTATAACCGCCTGTATTTCGACCGTCAGTTTCTGACAGAATGGCAACGGGCCCGCCGGGAACAGGATCCCGTCTCCCTGATTTTGGTGGATATTGATCACTTCAAAGAGTTGAATGATCAGCATGGTCACCTGGCTGGCGACAATGCCCTTAAATTTGTCACCAAATTGCTGAAAAAAGGCTTTCAGCGAGGAAACGACATTGCCTGTCGCTACGGCGGTGAAGAATTCGTTATTCTATTGCCAAACACCCTGCCGGCTAACGCACTGACTCAGGCCGAAAAGGTTCGAAAATCCATTGAGTCGCAGCCGTTCCTTCACGAGGGATCATCACTCAACATCACTGCCAGCTTTGGCGTGGGGGGCCTTGTTCCCCAGCCCGAACACGACCCACTGGATCTGCTGAACGCCACTGACCAGGCGCTTTACTACGTTAAACGCAATGGCCGCAATGGCTGCCATCTGGCCACCCGGTACGACGGCGTAACGCGCTCTTCGAACCGAGAAAACCGAAATCAATCCTCAAAGGCCAGATAACTCGTTGACATCCACCCCAAGTGCACGGGCAATGTTACGCAGGATAGGCTCGCTGGGCTCACGCTCACCGGTCTCGATCTGCTTCAGATACACCGGACTGATCCCCACTTCTCTGGCCACGTGATTGCCATCCAGCCCTTTGGCCTTCATGACAGCAGTCACTTTTGCGCCGTGAAAACTCCCTGCATCAGAAATAGACGCCACATCTTTCAGCTGCTCCATCATGCTGTTGCGCAACTGACGACGATCCTCCGGTTTTAACCCCGATGCAGACTCATCTGCCGCTGGAGACGCCTGAGCCACAGGCAGGTCGCCACTCTGAGCGGCCTCTGCCTTTGCCAATAAGGCCTCATACTCTGCGTAGGGCAACACCGCCCATTCGGGGCGACCATCTTTCATAATTACCTGAACACTCACAACACTACCTCATTGATGTTTGACCGCCACAACAGGGCGTATTTAATTCAATCCGTACGTAATTCAGCCTGCACTTAATACAATCTGTACTTCAGCTAATCTGGGCACTTACGCCTCCAGTTGGCCGCTATCATACCTGTTCGGCTTCAATACGGCAGCCTCAGCATCAACGGTGCCAACGAAAACACACCAGGGCGTTCACACATGGATAGCCATTGCCAGCCAGCCCTTTTATAATCCCGCCACACATTCCAATAAAGGCCCAGCTTGTGCTGCCGAGACTTATACTGCTTATCACCATCGCGCTGGTGGCTTGGTACGGCTACAATCACTTCAAGCGTCAACCACCTGAAGTTCGCAAAAAGCTCTTCTGGAAGTACATTATTTATGGACTGGTTCTGGCCGCTGTCGCGTTAGCCGCTACCGGCAAACTCCACTGGATTGGTGCCTTGATCGCCATCATGATTCCACTGGTGCGCCAGTTCGGGATGCTGGCTCTGCGTCATTTACCGATCAAAGAATGGCTCGGCAAGCAGAGCTTCGCCAACCCCACCCTCACCACCCGATTCATCCGCATGACCGTAAACATGGCCAGTGGTGAGATGAAGGGAGAAATATTGGCAGGAGAGTTTCAGGGCCAAACGCTGGACAGTCTGAGCGAGGAGGAACTGAACAGTCTTTTGGCCAGCTATCGCGAAGAGGATACAGAATCCGCCCGACTGTTAACGGCCTATATTCAGCGCCGTTTCTCCCAGCAGAGCAACTCTGGCAACCGCAATACAGAAACCCTATCCGGTCATATGGATCGTCACGAGGCTCTACAGATTCTTGGGCTTAAAGATGATGCCAACGAAAAAGACATCATTCAGGCACACCGCAAATTGATGCAAAAAGTCCATCCGGATCGCGGAGGCAGTGACTATCTGGCCGCTAAAATCAATCAGGCCAAGGACTATTTGCTTAAGGGCTGACGAGGTTACGTAAGGACTGACAAGGTTTACGTAAGGACTGACGGGATCCTGCTCAAAGGCTGATAGAACCTCAACAATCCGTCTTTTGGCTCACTGGATCTTTTGGCTCAGTACATGGATCTTTTTTGGCTCAGAACATGGATCTTTTTTGGCTCAGTACATGGATGTACCGTGACAACGAACGCCAGGGCTCTTCACGGGACAACCGCAACTCCAGCAGTAGCTGCTGCTGAGGTTCATTCATACGGTGCTCCGGCTCCAGAATGTAGTCGTGAAAACAGCGAATACCACTGGAGCACAACTGTTTCAGAGGTAATCCAGCCAGCCATTCATAGACCTTCTCCGGCTCTCTCGGATGCGTCGGAGTTAAGCTCCCCCGATAGCCCTTATAGTCATCGTCGATGACTTTCTGGAAATTCGTACGCAGCAGATTTTTCATTTTGATGCTGTTCACGTTGTAAAAGGTCAGCGACAGATAAGCACCCGGCGCCATCAATTGCAGCAGGGATTGCAGCAGCGCTTCTGGCTCTACCACCCACTCTAATACTGCATGACACATCACCAGATCAAAAGGCTCCGAATCAACAGACTGCAAAGACTGAATCGCCCCGTGATGCAATTGCACCCGCTCCTCCACTCCGGCCTCCATGCAGTTTTGCTGCGCTAATTTGAGCATCTCCTCTGAAATATCGCACAACACCACGTTATGTCCTTGCCGGGCTAAAGCGATACTAAACTGCCCTTGCCCTCCGCCGGCATCCAGTATTCGCAGAGGCTTGTTTGCCTGCAGCAATTCACTGGGAATAAACTCCTCCAGATCACGTTCCAGTACGGCCAAACGAATATCCCCTTTCAGGCGATCGTAGACATTGCGTTTAAAGCGATGAGCCAGGTCATCAAAGTTGCGATCCACATCAGCAGCTTGTTTTTTGGGACGAGGAGGATGTTTGGCTTTGGCCATCGAGATGGATTCCAGGAAAGGTTTGAAAAGACGTTAAAATTAAAAAAGTAATTCGGGTAAAGTCTGGAAAATAGACACATAAACAGCGACACTGGGCTCTGTCACCTTAAAAACCTGTTTCATTGATGCCAGACAATATTACTGACAATCTTACAAACAACGCCACAACACATTGGTGTGTATACATCATCCTCAGCAGCGATAATCGCCTCTACACAGGCATTACCACGGATATTGAGAAACGCTGGCACGCCCACTGCAACACGCAACAGGGAGCCAAGTTTTTCCGCGGACGCTCACCCAAACAGTTACTGTACATCGAATCCGGCTTTGACCGATCCAGCGCCAGCCAACGAGAGGCCGCCATCAAAAAACTCAACCGCGCTCAAAAGCTGGTGCTGATCAAGCAACAGTCAGAAACCAATTGGCACGATCAGTTAAACTTGCCCCAATCCTGACTGACTTCCACCATCGCGTGCAGCGTGCGCGAATGGAACTCCCGCCGATACAGAATGGCCACCACAAGCGCGACAGCCATGACAAAGGCAATCGGGTGAATAAACCAGGCCAGCATGGCCATAGAAAAATAATACGCCCGCAGACCGAAATTATAACTGTGCGACGCCTGATCCAGCACCTTGCCGGTATGTCTGGCGTAGGTATCACGCTGCTCCTGATCAATTTCCCCGTGCTTAAAGATGGGCGTCGCGCCCAGAATCACATTACAAAAACTGAACTGACGCAACGACCAGGTGAAGGTGAAAAACGCGTAGACAAAGATAAACACCAGTATCAGTAACTTAAATTGCAATTGAGCCGAGCTTGTCGGAGCCACAAACGGTAGATGCTGCAACAACCCATACACCTGATCCGATGACGCCAGAACAGTCACCAGACCCGCTAATACCAGAATCGTAGTGGACGCCATAAACGAAACACTGCGCTCCAGATTGGCTATGATCGACGCATCCGGCATACGCATTTCGCGGAACAGTACCTCTCTCATCCACGCCAATCGAAAGCCATGCATGACAGAAGCCAAACAATCCGTTTTTTTGGCCATATTTCGGGCAAAGCGGCTGTAGCCTACCCAACAGCCCAAAAACCAGATCAGGCATCCAAGATTGACCCAATCAGTCGCATGCCCAATTAAATACTCTTTCACCGTTTCATCCTGTTGAAGATACCCATTCACTCCAGCAGTTTCCCGCCTTCAGATTCTGAGTTTTTTGATATCTAACTACTTTGATATCTAACTTACTTTGATATCTAACTACGAAGCCGTGTAGTGTATCATGTGGGTTTTCGGATTTACCCTTCAATCATTGCCCGATCGCTTCATCAACACGAGCTTTGCTGTGACTCGTCCACTTTGCCCCAAATGCAACACTCCGCTGGCACGCTGCTTTTGCGACATGGTGGTAGAAACAACCCCCAGCATTGAGGTGATTATCTGGCAACACCCCAGCGAATCCGGCCACGCTAAAGGCACCGTTCCCCTGCTGGCCCGCTGCCTGACTAACAGTAAGCTGATCATTACTGAAACTTTCAGCCAGTCAGACTTTGAACAACAATTTGGCGCAACTGAGGGCAACCTGCACCTGCTATTCCCAGAAGAAAATGAAGCATGCAGTGACGAGCGTTCCGAATCAGTCACTGTACCGCTGCGTTTGCTGGTCCTTGACGGCACCTGGCGAAAAGCTCGCAAGCTGCTGTACCTCAACCCCTGGCTAACCACATTGCCGAAATACCCTCTCTGCAATCCAGAACCCAGCCGCTACTCCATTCGCAAGGCTGAAAAGCCCGGACAACTCTCAACCCTGGAAGCCACCTGTGCAGCCATTGCGCAAGCGGAAAACAGCACAAAAAACAGCCAACCCATTCTGAACGCCTTTGAACGCTATTTGGCGAAGCTGTCAGAATCGAGAAAATGATGCCACTCACGAGCTGATACGATCCGATTCAGTCCAAACCCGCCGCAGAGCCCGTATTTCGCCATATCCCGTGACCCCGCTCGGCGGAGTACGTTACACTTGTCTCTGAACTGCGCCGGTTCGGGTCTGTTAACTCCTGCCCCACTTCCCCGAGCGCCAAGCAACGTATTCTGAGGTTTCGAATGACAGTAGTAGGATCAACCACAGTAGAATCAACTACAGCACACCCGGCTTTTGAGAAATTACGCAGCCAACCCATTGACTCCCTGCAAGTGACCATAGAGGAGTATCGTCACCGCGTAACCGGTGCACAGCATATCCATATCGCCTCAGACAATAACGAAAACGTCTTCCTTGTAGCCCTGCGGACCGTTCCACAGGACTCTACCGGTGTCGCGCATATACTCGAACACACGGCTCTTTGCGGCAGCGAAAAATATCCGGTTCGCGACCCCTTCTTTATGATGATCCGTCGGTCGCTGAACACCTTTATGAATGCTTTTACCAGTTCCGACTGGACGGCCTACCCCTTTGCCAGCCAGAACCGCAAGGATTACAACAATCTGCTGGATGTGTATCTGGACGCGGTGTTCTTCTCCCGCCTGGATCCGCTGGACTTTGCTCAGGAAGGCCACCGTTTTGATTTTGCCGAGCCCGGCAACCCCGAGTCCGATCTGGTGTACAAAGGTGTGGTCTATAACGAAATGAAAGGTGCCATGAGCTCTGTGCCTTCACAGCTGTGGCAAACCCTCTGTAAATACGTGTTCCCAAGCAACACTTACCACTTCAACAGTGGCGGTGAGCCGGACGCCATTCCCGATCTGACGTACGAGCAACTGCAAAATTTCTACAAAACCCACTATCACCCCAGCAATGCGGTATTCATGACCTACGGTGATATCCCTGCAGCAGAGCTGCAAGCCAAGTTTGAAGAGCAGGCCCTGAGCCGTTTCGACAAACTGGATAAGGTAATCTCTGTCCCTGACGAGCAGCGCTATCTGGCTCCGGTTCGCGTAGAAGAAGCTTATCCCGCCGAAGAAGGCAGTGATCTGAGCGGTAAAACTCATGTGGTTCTGGCCTGGTTGCTGGGCAAAAGCACCGATCTGCAAGAGACTCTGGAAGCCCAGCTGCTCGCCAGTATCCTGCTGGACAACAGTGCCTCGCCGCTACAGCATGCGCTAGAAACCTCAGATCTGGGCGCTGCCCCATCACCACTGTGTGGCCTGGACGACTCGCAAAAAGAGCTGACGTTTGTCTGCGGTCTGGAAGGCAGTGATACCGACAAAGCGGATCAAGTAGAAGCCATGATCCTTAACGTGATCGAAAAAGTGGCTAATGAAGGCATCGATTACGAAGATTTGAATGCTGCTTTGCAACAATTAGAACTGCATCAGCGGGAAGTGGGTGGTGACTCTTTCCCTTATGGTCTGCAAATCATTATGACCGCACTCACCTCCACCACCCATCGCGGCGATCCCATTGGCTTGCTGAATCTGGATCCGGCGCTGGAAAAACTGCACAACGACATCAAGGACCCGGAATTTATCAAAGGTCTGGCTCGCCAACTGCTTTTGGAAAATCAACACCGTGTGCGCCTGACCCTGCGTCCGGACGACAAGCTGGCAAGCCGCAAATCCGCAGCTGAAACAGCTCGACTCGATCAGATCAAATCCTCGCTTAGCGATGACGAAAAACAGGCCATCGTCAAACAGGCCGAAGCACTGCAAGCCCGTCAGGTACAGATCGACGACGACAGTATTCTGCCGAAAGTGGGTCTTGATGACATTCCCACCGCCATGCACTACACACCGCATCACAGCGTGGAAAAATTGCCAACACCACTGACGAACTACGCCGCGGGCACCAATGGTCTGGTGTATCAGCAAATCATTATTGAACTGCCCAAACTCACCGATGATCAGCTGCAAACCCTGTCCTACTACGGCATGTTCCTGACCGAACTGGGTATTGGCGACAAAACCTATCTGGATGTTCAACGCTGGCAAGCCAAGGTGGCTGGCTCGATTTCGGCCTACACCTCCATACGCGGTGCCAGCGACGACGTACAGAAAGTACAGGCCAACCTGACCCTGTCAGCCAAAGCCCTGAAAGCCCAGCAATCCGGTTTAAGCGAACTGATGTGGGCTACTCTCAACGATGTTCGGTTTGATGAAACCGATCGTCTGAAGGAGCTCATCTCCCAGGTTCGTGCTCGCCGCGAGCAAAGCGTCACCGGTAATGGCCACAGCTTGGCCATGGCGGCAGCCAGTGCTGGCATGAGCCCTTCGGCGCATATTTCTCACAAGCTGAACGGTTTGGCGGGCATTCAATCCATCAAAAAGCTGGACGATGCCTTAAAAGATCAAGAACAGCTGAAAGCTTTTTCCGCCCAACTGGCCGAACTGCATCAATTGATACTCTCCGCTCCGCGCCAGTATTTACTGGTTTCCGAGCCAGAAGCGCTGGCTGACTACCAAAAAGCCATTCAAACCCAGTGGCCTACCGCTCAAACTAGCGAGTGTGAGCCTTTCTCTCTCGAACCGGTTAGTGAGCAAATTACTCAGGCTTGGATCACCAACACACAGGTCAATTTCTGTGCGAAAGCCTACCCCACCGTGCCGATGGAACATCCGGACGCAGCGGCTCTGACCGTTCTCGGTGGATTTATGCGCAACGGCTACCTGCACCGTACCATCCGCGAACAAGGCGGTGCCTATGGCGGCGGTGCCGCGCAGGACAGCAACATTGCCGCCTTCCGCCTGTTCTCTTACCGCGATCCGCGCATGGAAGAAACCCTTCAGGATTTTGACAAATCCATTGAGTGGTTACTCAACACAGATCACGACTACCAGCCGCTTGAAGAATCCATTCTGGGCGTAATCAGCTCACTGGACAAACCCAGCTCTCCTGCTGGCGAAGCGAAACAAACCTTCCACGCGGAACTGTTTGGACGCACCAAAGAGAAACGGGAAACTTTCCGTCAGCAAGTACTGGAAGTCACCATCGACGATTTAAAACGCGTGGCGAAAACCTACTTGCAAGCCGATAAAGCCAACGTGGCCGTCGTCACCGGCTCTGCTCAGCTGGAGAAGGCAAAAGCTCTGGGACTGGATGTCATCAACCTTTAAACCTTTCTTTCTGCTGCAAACTGCAATACCCGCCCTGTGCGGGTATTTTTTTGTCGGTTGCACCAGAGTCTGAGCCGTGTAAACATTCCGCATTGTTAAAAATTAAGGACTTACCCCTATTATGGCTATCCAGCGCCTGATGATCGCCAACCGCGGTGAAATTGCTATTCGTATTGCCAGAGCCGCCGCCGAGCTGCAAATCACTTCTGTTGCACTCTACAGTGAGGACGACCAACCCGCCCTTCACCCACGCAAGGCCGACGAGGCCATCGCTCTGCAAGGTACCGGCGTCAGTGCCTATTTGGATATCCCACAGATTATCGAACTGGCCAAACAACACCGGTGTGATGCCATTCACCCCGGCTACGGTTTTCTCAGTGAAAACCGTGACTTTGCCGCAGCCTGCGAAGCGAACGATCTGACCTTTGTCGGACCCACACCGGAAACTCTGGATGCCTTCGGCAATAAAGCCTCTGCCCGCGAACTGGCAATCCGCTGTGATGTGCCACTGCTCAACGGCACC
Organism: Pseudomaricurvus sp.; assembly: GCF_965662505.1. Classification (NCBI taxonomy): domain Bacteria; kingdom Pseudomonadati; phylum Pseudomonadota; class Gammaproteobacteria; order Cellvibrionales; family Cellvibrionaceae; genus Pseudomaricurvus; species Pseudomaricurvus sp. Next base: position 26,890 of record NZ_CBFIHX010000023.1, read on the forward strand.
CAGAACGCAGCAACTCTCGAGGACGCCCACGCTTTTTACACAAAACTGTTGGAAACGAATCCCGCCGCAGCCATCATGATCAAAGCCATTGCCGGCGGTGGTGGCCGCGGTATGCGTGCGGTACACCATCCGGATGAACTGGAAGAAGAATTCAAACGCTGCCAGTCCGAAGCTCTGGCCGCTTTTGGTCAGGCTGATGTCTACCTGGAACAAAAAGTCGTCAATGCCCGTCATATCGAAATTCAAATCCTGGGGGATGGTCAAGGACAGGTCAGCCACTTTGGTGAACGAGAATGCAGCCTCCAGCGTCGCCATCAAAAGCTGATCGAAATCGCCCCCAGTCCCAGCGTGTCTGAGGATTTGCGTGAAAGCTTGTGTGCTGCCGCAGTGACTCTGGCAGGAGCATTAAATTATCGTGGACTGGGCACCTTCGAATTTCTCGTGGATTGCGATACACAGCAATTTTTCTTTATGGAAGCAAACCCGCGTGTACAGGTGGAACACACTGTCACCGAGTCTGTGTATAACGTAGATCTGGTACAAGCCCAACTACAAGTCGCCAGCGGCAAATCCCTGAGCGAGCTAAATCTTACCCAGGCCGATATTCGTTCGCCCCAAGGCTATGCCTTACAGGCGCGTATCAATACCGAAACCATAGACAGCAGCGGCAACATTACCCCTGCCGGAGGCGAGATCACCCGTTTTGAGTTAGCCAGTGGCCCCGGCATTCGTATCGACAGCTGTGGCTTTAACGGCTTTCGCAGCAGCCCCTATTACGATTCGCTGTTGGCTAAATTGATTGTCCATTCTGCGTCGCCAGAATTTTCCAACGTGATCCGCAAAGCGGAACGCAGTTTACGGGAGTGCTCCATTGACGGTATCGATACCAATGTACCGTTATTGCATGCCCTGCTGACGCATCCCGACGTAGCAAATAATCAGATCAACACCCAGTATATTGATCAGCACATCCATGACTTAATAACTGCCGCCAGCCCCTGGCAAGCTCTGTACACCGAGTCCAACCAGGTCGCCGCGCACGCCAGCCGTCAGGAGCAAACTGCTCCCGAACACTGGTCAGGTATCACCGCTCCCATGCAAGCTGTGGTCGTGGAGGTATCCGTATCCGAAGGCGATACCGTACTGGCCGGACAAGCCGTCGCGGTGGTTGAAGCCATGAAGATGGAGCACGTCATCACCGCCCAGGTCAGTGGCATCGTACAGCGCATCGAGTTTCAAACCGGCGATGCGGTATCGAAAGACGAATCCCTGATGTATCTGGAAGTGGATCATGACAACGCGGGTCTCACCACCGAAGAAAACCACATCAACCTGGAACTGATTCGCCCTGATTTACAGGAATTTTTTGATCGCAGAGCCAAAACTGGTGACAGTGCCAGACCTCAGGCGATGGAAAAGCGTCATAACAAAGGCATGCGCAGCGCGAGAGAAAACATCACCGATCTCGTCGATGAAGGCAGCTTTCAGGAATACGGTTCTCTGACCATTGCCGCTCAGCGCCGACGTCGCAGCATCGAAGAACTGATCGACGTCAGCCCCGCTGACGGTTTGATTACCGGTACCGCAAGTATCAACGGCGACCAATTCAGTGAAGACAAAAGCCGCTGTCTGGTAATGTCTTACGATTACACCGTGTTTGCCGGTACACAGGGAGTGATGAACCACAAGAAGACCGACCGTATGTTCCGCCTCGCCAACCAGCAAAAAATGCCCCTGGTGTTTTTCACGGAAGGCGGCGGTGGCCGTCCCGGCGATACCGATTACCCCGTCGTTGCCGGACTGGATCTCGACACCTGGAGTTCACTGGCCACCCTCTCCGGTCAGGCACCGATTGTCGGTATTACAGCGGGACGCTGCTTTGCGGGTAATGCCGCCATTCTCGGTTGCAGTGATGTGATTATCGCTACCCAGAATTCCAACATCGGCATGGCCGGCCCCGCCATGATTGAAGGCGGTGGCCTGGGTGTCTTTGATGCTTCGGAAGTTGGGCCCAGCGATGTGCACTCCGCCAATGGTGTCATCGATATTTTGGTGGAGGATGAAACCGAGGCGGTAGCAGCCGCGAAAAAATACCTCTCCTACTTTCAAGGATGTGTTCAGAGCTGGGAAGCTGATGACAGCCGGAAATTGCGGCATTTAATCCCCGAGAACCGCCTGCGCAGCTACGATATTCGAGCCATTATTGAGTCTCTGGCGGATGTGGATTCCGTACTGGAATTACGGGCCGGCTTTGGTTCCGGCATGATCACCAGCCTGATCCGTATTGAAGGTCGGCCATTTGGTTTGATCGCCAATAACTCACGCCACCTGGGCGGCGCCATCGACACGCCCGCGGCCGACAAAGCCACACGATTTATGAAACTGTGTGATGCCTTTGACCTGCCTCTTATCAGCCTGTGTGACACACCCGGGTTTATGGTCGGACCCGAAGCCGAGAAATCCGCTCAGGTGCGACACTTCTCACGTATGTTTGTCACCGCGGCCAATATGGAGATCCCTCTGTTCAACATTGTATTGCGCAAAGGCTACGGACTCGGCGCCATGGCCATGACCGGCGGCAATTTCCACGCAGGCGTATTCACAGTCTCCTGGCCCACTGGTGAGTTTGGCGCGATGGGTCTTGAGGGCGCTGTCCGTCTGGGCTTTAAGAAAGAATTGGAAGCACTGGAAGACCTCGATGAACGCAACGCGCTGTTCGACAAGCTGGTCGCCAAATCCTACGAGAAAGGCAAAGCCATCAACATGGCGAGCACACTGGAGCTGGATGAGGTGATTGATCCGGCGGATTCACGCAGATGGATCATCCGCGGCTTGAAAAGCTCAGCGCCAGCCAAACCTCGCAGCGGTAAAAAGCTTCGCTATATCGATACCTGGTAATCGCCACAGATCAAACGAAGGCCATAAAAACACCAATTCCGCCAAAGAGGCGTTTACTCCCCCGCAGTCTGACCGTAAACTCCACGTTTTCGGTCATTCGCGGGAGAATCCCCATGGTTCAAATTGGTAAATTCAACCGCCTCAAAGTGGTCAAACTGGTTGATTTCGGTCTGTTTCTGGAAGGCGACAAGTTTGGCAACATCCTGCTGCCCAAACGCTATGTCCCCGAAAATACCGACATAGGCGATGAGCTGGATGTGTTTATCTATCTGGACTCCGAAGACGAAATCATCGCCACGACAGAGCGCCCTAAAGTCACTGTAGGGGAATGCGCCTACCTGAAAGTGAAAGACGTGAACCGCGTGGGAGCCTTTCTCGACTGGGGACTGCCCAAAGACCTGATGGTGCCCTACAACGAACAAAGCAATCCCATGGAAGAAGGGAAGTCTTACGTGGTGTATGTGTATCTGGATGCTTACACCAACCGTATCGTGGCCAGTAGCCGTCTGAATCGTCACCTGAAGGAAGAGTCTCTTTACTTTAAACCCCAGCAAGCTGTGAAACTGCAAATTTGCGGTCGCACAGACATGGGCTATAAAGCGGTGATCAACAACACTCACCTGGGACTGTTATTCAAAGACGATGCCTTCAAACCGCTGAAATACGGTGCCAGAACACCCGGTTACATCAAGGCGATCCGCCCGGACAAAAAAATAGATTTGAGCCTGCAGCTACCCCCAGTGCAACAACGGGAACAGCTCACCGAGCAAATTCTTGAGCATCTTGAAGCCCGCGGTGGCACCTCTAATCTGACTGACAAGAGTGCACCGGACGATATTTACAAAGAGTACAACGTCAGTAAAGGTGCTTACAAAAAAGCTTTGGGCAGTCTGTACAAGGCCAAGCGCATTCTGATTGAGCCCGACAAAATTACTCTGCTCAAATAAAGAGCTCGTTAATGACACCGTTTCATTGACCGGCAAACAGAAAAGGAAACAGGCCCTGCTTCTCCTTTTGTGATAATTGCTGCATACGGCGGATGTTGTTTTCAGGGATCTCATCACTGTCCGGGTAACGCTCTAACATGGCTTCCAGGCTCGCTTCTCGCAGTAAATGCAAGATGGGATACGGCGAGCAGTTGGTCAGATTTTCAGCATCCCCGGGAGCTGTACCTTCGAACTGGTACTCGGGATGAAAGGTCGCCACCTGAAACTCCCCTTCCCAACCTCGTCGCACAACCAACTGATCCACCCAGTTGAGATAGAGGTTGTAATCCATAAAATCCCTCAGCATATGAGGGATGATCAGTAACGTCGTTTCCAATTCAGAAGCTGGGGTCGACTCCAGCCTTTCCAGTTCTCTCTGCAAATCCTGCAGTAACGCCTCTTCATCTTTGGCATCAGAAACCACAAAACGTACTTGACCAGCCTTGGTAGGACGGGACGCAAACGGACACAGATTCAGACCAATCACCACATCCTGCAACCAGCACTGCACCTGCGTGACAATGTGTTCTTCTTGAGTACGCGTCGATTCCGGGGTTGTTTTCAAGCTCGATTCCCTCCTGCCAGGGACAGTGACCAATGACTTTTCAGTCAGCATTTTGCGTTTTCCACTCCAATACAGAATGCTAGACTTGAGGTGTATTATACCTGTGTTGGAAATCTGCATCCGACACAGAATCGAATTTCATCATTCAAATAATAAAGTAAGGGAATTTCATGTTCAGAACTCATTTCATTGCTCTTTTCACCGCGTTAACCCTGCCACTGCTCACTACCGGTGCTTTTGCCGGTAACGAAGCCGTACTCGGCCAGTGGAACACCCTGGATCGCGATGGCACCCCGCTATCTCTGGTAGAACTTTATTTGGATGGTGATGAACTCAATGGACGTATCCTCAAGCTTTATGATGAGAACAAACAAGGCGCAGTCTGCCAAGAGTGCGACGGTGAACGCCACAATCAACCAATCGAAGGCCTTGTATTCATTACCGGATTGACTGCCGATGATGATGAATGGGTAGATGGTCGTGTTGTTGACCCTGAAAGCGGCAGTGAATACGACTGCAAGTTATGGCTGGATGGCGAGACTCTGAAGCTCAAAGCAGGTTTCGGGTTTATTGCACAAACCCGGGAATGGGAAAGACCGGCACAGTAAGCCGGCTGCAAACGACATAAACCTCCCTGTTCATCACTGGCCATGGCCATCGTTGAGAATGAACAGAGAGGTTTTTTATTGCTAATGGCTATTCAAGCGGAGAAACTAAGAGCCTCCCAGAAAGACCAAGTGTTAAGCAGAAAGACCAAAAGTTAAGCAGAAAAACTAAAAACTCTTACCCAGCGTCACTCTGAACGTGCGAGGCTCCACCGGGTGAAAGTGATAATCTTCAACCGGAGCCATATTGGCCGCCAATTCCGAAGCGGTCAGCGATTCAAAGTAATACGTTATGTCATCATCTTCTGAATCCAGAAGGTTCAGTACTTCAACACCCGCTGTCCAGCCGTTAGCCCACTCGTAAAACAGATTGGCGTTTAGCGTTGTGGTCGAATCTGACGTAATCGACCCTGCCTCATTCAGATCCCGCGGCCCAAAGTAGCGACCACGCAATCCCGCATGTAGACCTGAGTCGAAACTGGCCGTCAGCCCCACGGAATAAACACGTTCCATGCTGTCCGGCAGATGCTTGCCGATTGGGCCACCAGCATCGTCGTATTGCTCATCGCGAAAACGGGCCTGACTCAGCGCAGCATCGGCATCCACAATCAACCAGTCATTCAACTCGTAATAAATACCGATTTCCAAACCGCGACGGCGAGTTGCTCCACGAGGCTCCGTGGTTCCTTCATCGCCGACAAAGACCAGTTCAGAATCGAGATCCAGCTGGAATAACGCCATAGAAATCTGCGCACCAGAAATGATGGCAGTGCGAAGCCCCAGCTCATAGCCGGTAGACTGAGCAATAGGATCAACTGAATCGAGGGTGCCACCTGGATTGACCGGATCAATGGTCGCCACAACTCCTCGAGCATCATTACTGTGAATGCCTTTACCGTAGTTAATAAAGAACTCGGTTTCCGCCCAAGGGCCCAATGTAATGCTCAGCTTAGGGCTAACCTTGCCTTCTGAATCATGACCAGAGTTCTCAGGATAAAGATCGCTATCCACATCGAACGAAAAATAGTCATAACGTACACCCAATTCAGTACTCAGCCAGGGCGTCCAGACATGATTCAGACTGGCAAAGATTCCGACTGAAGATTCTTCAACACTATCGCTGACCCACAAATCTGCCAAATGGCCTTTCTGACTCGAACCGACACCGACCTCTCCGATGTCGTCATAACGCAGAGTGGTACCCAGTTGGTAGCTGGTAGACTCACTGAAAACTCCGTCGTAAACGAATTCCCCACCCCAAATGGTACGATCATCAAATTGAGTAAATTCGTCACCATTGACCGGGTCATTCGCAAAGTAGGTAAAATTTGAGGTGAGCTTCAAAGCATAATCAATGACATAAGCAGAGGCTCGAAAGCGGCCTTCACCCAACTCGCCCCACATTCCGGATGACAGACTGTATCGGTGCGTATCGCCACCGTCGTAAGGCGTCAAGTAACCCAACCGGTCTATTTCCCCCTGATCCACAGTACGCTTGGGAATCTGATCAGATGAATTCCATTCATTTTCATACGCCATGGCCGTCACACTGAAACCACCGCTTTGGTCTCCCTGAGTGTACTTAACCACGCCGTTATTTTTTTTTAGGTCTTCTTCCAAATCCCAGGGGCCGTTGTTACGCAGCATTTCGGCACCAACAACCAGATTGCCTTCACCGACTTTCACACCGCTGGTCAAAAGAGCCCGCTGATACTGGTGCTCGCCCACGGTCAATTTGAGCTGAGTATCCGACAGCGCCTTTGTATAACGGGCATGCGCACTGCCAGCGGAAGAAAAATCCCCTTCGCTGGCGTAATACGGACCCTTTTTATAGGTCATGGACTGAACCAGTTCGGGAATCAGGAAGTTGAGATCAGCGTAACCCTGTCCGTGCCCATGAGTGACCATATTGACGGGCATACCTTCAACATAGGTTGCGAAGTCTGTGCCGTGATCCAGATTGAAGCCACGTAGAAAATACTGATTGGCCTTACCGTCACCACTGTGTTGAGTGACCACCATGCCAGGTACGGTTTCGAGTACTTCAGCAGGACGCAACAAAGGCCGGTAAGCAAGCTGCTCCTGAGACACGGTACCGACTGAAGCCGAGGTAGCTTCACCATCGAGCTTTAGCAGTTGCCCTACCACCAATGTTTCTTCAATCAATCCGGGAACGCCGGCTGCGACGGCAACTGAAGATGCGAGCCCGCACTGGATCGCAACGGCTGCAGAAAGAGCGTGGATCGTTAATGGTTTTGTCATGTATATTCCTTGTGCACTAAAATTCCATCCGTCTTGCGACAGATAGGAAGTAGACTAAAAGCACCTGATAACAAAAAACCGGCTCACTTGAAGGGAGGTCTTATACGCAATAATCATTGCTGTATAAGCCTAACACGCCAGGAGTTTGACGACAGGTATATGTTACGTCGCCAAACGGAGATCCGCTCTGATTGCACCCCCCGACCATCAGATAACAACGCTTGTTGAAGCAGGTATTCTGGCTCTCGTTTCAACGCGGTTTATCACCTTCCCAAGAGTGATTGACGATAAAACCGATCAATCACTCTCAGTGGTTAACCGTCGCAGGTCAGTTTCAAAAAACAAACCAGCACTACGACAGCGATAAACAGCTCCACGAATACAGTTGCGGGGACAGCTTCGTTTGTCACGAATTCCCTGTAAACTTCCGAAGAAGACTTCAACAAATCGACGCCCATAATACTCAACCTAAATCTGCATGCAAGATATCGCCAAACAAATAGACATAAAAAAGCCTGTATCAACAATATCGATACAGGCTTTACGATCATAAACGCATGAGTCGTGATAAGGCCTATTGCTCTACTTCTGCATCGCCTGTCCCTGAATAACTGTCCCCGAATAACTCTACTTCTTCAAACTTCCTACACCATAGCCATGATCGGACAACACACCTGCGATCTCCGGAGGACCGGCAGGATCATCAATGGTTGATGGTACTGAGTAATCTTCGCCATCAGCAATCTGGCGTAATAGTTTGCGAAGAATCTTCCCTGAGCGAGTCTTCGGCAAACGTTCAACAACAAGGACTTTCTTGAAACTTGCCACTGCACCTATGCTATCTCGAACCTTAGCCACCAACTCTTTCTGAAGCTCTACTTCAGCCATTGTTTGACCATCTTTCAAAATAACCAAACCAAGAGGCAGCTGTCCTTTCAGTTCGTCAGCCACACCAATAACGGCGCATTCCGCAACCGCGGGATGCCCAGCTAATATTTCTTCCATTTCACCGGTAGACAAACGGTGTCCAGCCACATTAATGACATCATCCGTGCGGCCCATGATAAATACGTAACCATCGTCATCCCGATAGCCGCCATCGCCCGAGACATAATAACCATCAAACGTCGAAAGATAGCCACTTTGAAACCGTTCAAAATCGCCCCACACTGTAGGCAAACATCCGGGAGGTAAAGGCCGCTTAAGAGCAACGGCCCCCTGCTCATTAGGCTCCATAGGAAAACCTGCCTCGTCGAGGATCTGCACATTAAAACCCGGCGATGGCAATGTGGCGGAACCAGCTTTACAGGGTTTGGGGTCAATCCCCATGAAGTTCCCACAGATCGCCCAACCGGTTTCTGTTTGCCACCAATGATCAATCACAGGTACAGACAACAGGTTTTTGACCCACTCATACGTTGGAGGATCAAGACGTTCTCCCGCCATAAAGACCGTCTTTAAGCAGGAAAGATCATACTGTTTTAATAGCGTTGAATCCGGATCGGCTTTGCGGATAGCCCTAAAAGCCGTCGGCGCCGAAAACAAAGCTTTGACTCCGTACTCGTTTACGACTCGCCAAAAAGCACCTGCGTCAGGTGTATTCACCGGTTTACCTTCGTACAACACCGTCGACAAACCCGACAGCAAAGGCGCGTAGACAATGTAGGAGTGCCCCACTACCCAGCCAACATCGGAAGCCGCCCAGAAGACTTCTCCCGGATTCATGTCGTAGAGGGCTTTCATACTGTATTTCATCGCTACGGCGTGACCACCGTTATCGCGAACCACGCCCTTGGGTTTACCCGTTGTGCCGGAAGTGTACAAAATGTACAGCGGGTCAGTGCCTTTTACGGGTGTGCAAGGTACTGGCTGTGTGCGTGATGCAAGCTCTTGCCAATCGTAGTCACGTCCCGACAACAGTTCAGCCGATTGTTGATCCCGCTGGAAAATAATACAGGCTTCAGGTTTATAATCAGCCAGATCAATTGCATCATCCAGCAGCGGCTTGTAAGGAATCACCCGGTCAATTTCGATTCCACAAGAGGCCGAAAGGACGACTCTGGGTTGTGCGTCGTCAAGACGTACAGCCAATTCGTTCGCCGCAAACCCTCCGAAAACCACCGAATGAATGGCCCCAAGACGAGCGGAAGCCAACATAGCCACCACCGCTTCCGGAATCATGGGCATATAGATCAGGACCCGGTCGCCTTTTCTGACGCCCTGGTTTTTTAACACTCCGGCAAAAACAGAAACTTTTTTTAACAACTCTTCATAAGTGAGTTGTTGTTTGACTCCTGTAACCGGTGAATCATAGTAGAGTGCCACCTGCTTCCCGCGACCGTTGGCCACATGAACATCCAGTGCCATACGACAGGTATTCATTTCGCCATCGGCAAACCATCGATCCATACCGTTTTCATCCTGGCTTAGAATCGTTTCAGGCTCTTTAAACCACTCCAACTCGCGAGCCTTACTGGCCCAAAAGGCCTCGGGCTGATCAATGGATAACGTGTATTCTTGCTCATAAGTGTTCATTATTCTTGATGACCTCTCACTACGAATAACAAGTCTCCTCAGTGTACGAGCAAGAACGGCTGAGCACTATTCGACCAACGTCGAAAAAATGATATTAAACAAAAGACATTAAGACTCGGACACAAAAAAAGGGCCTGCCAATGGCAAGCCCTTTTGCGGTTACTCGGCGATTTTGACGCCTGATAAGATTATGACGTCTTACCTGATAAGATTATGACGTCTTATAAGTAAAACTTAAGCTCTTTCAGATACGCCTGTAGCTTTTCACGGTTTTCCTTGCCCATGCGCCACAGCGCCTTATCCAGTGCCGTTTTTTGCTCCAGACTCTTGTCTTCAAATTCATAGAAAACATGAGGCTGGACGAGCTTTTCATCATCGTCGATGTCTTTGGCAGCCAGGATACGCTCGACAGCTTCATCCACCCGTTCATTAAAATCGTCTTCTTTACCCAACTCACCGTAGGCTTCTTCCAGCAGTGGCAACCAGGATTGATAATAACGACCCAGTGTTTTCGGCGGGATGGTTGTGACCGCATTAATCAGCTGATTCATACGTTCCGCGTTAGAATCTTCGGACACAAATTCATCGTCATTCAACGATTCCACCGCAAATGAAGGCATGGGATAGTCCAAAGGCTTGTGACGCAGCGGTAACTTGCCTTCAGCTAGCAGATCTACGGCCAGCACCCACTTGCGCA
>NZ_CBFIHX010000024.1:0-37372 GCF_965662505.1 Pseudomaricurvus sp.
GGTGCCTGTGTGCTGGCATCAATTTGGAGATCCGTTAGAACGCCATTAACAATATTACCTTCGTCATCCGCTCCATAGCCCTGCAGACGAAATCCGGAGTTGTTGACTACGTAACCCTGATTGTCGGTTGAAAACATACCTGAGCGAGTGTAACTGACATCGCCGCCATCACTCATGATAAAGAAACCGCTGCCATCAATAGACAGGTCGAGCACGTTATCCGTGAACGTAATGTTGCCCTGAGTAAACTGCTGAGCAATATCCGCCAGCATGACACCACTGCCTGCTGCGTTATTGGCAGTACCCACGATCGAACTTGCGTAAACATCGCCGAATTCAGCCCGTGAACGCTTAAAACCCGTCGTACTCGCATTGGCGATATTATTGCCAGTAACCCGCAAATCGTTGTCTGCTGCACGAATACCTGTCAAACCAATATTAAACGACATAGCCTGTCCTCAACTTAAGCTTCCGCGCCACAGCGCTATAATTTTTATCCAACACACCCTGCGAATAAGATCCGAGTGCCAACTAAATTGCTTTTAACTCAATTGTTTCTGATTAGAGTGTTTCCAACTACACAGTTTCCACTACATAATCGTTTGTACGTCATCCAGTGAGACCTTGCCCAGGCCTGCCAGATTCAAGACTGGTGATGATCCGTCATTACCCAGAGTCACGCTGTTCACATTGGCTCCCAGTAACGTACCCACCTGATACATTTCTCCATCCATTCTGGCTTCCGCTTTCACTGTATAGAGTCCAGACGGCAAAGGTTCGCCGCTATTGTTCAGGCCATCCCAGATAAGGTCGTGATTACCCGCAGCCTGACTTCCCAAATCGACATTACGAACCAACTGACCGGTTTCGTCATAGATGCTCACCTTCACTTCAGGGCTTGTGACCGGCAACTCAATGACACCGGTAAACATATCCCCTTCAGACATCCATGCGGTATCCGTACGCACCTGCACCTGACGACCAACCAAAGCTGTGGCCTCTAAAGCCGCGCTGGACTGATAACTGCTCACAAAACCGCTAACGGTATCGTTCAGATTATCGATACCCTCCAGGGAGCTGAATTGAGCCAGCTGGGCAATAAACTCGCCGTTATCCTGCGGCTCCAGAGGGTTCTGGTTATTCATTTGGGTGACCAACAAGGTCAAAAACTCATCTTTACCCAGTTCATTGCTTTTCGCTTCCTCAGAGCTTGCGGAGGAAAGCTGACCCAGAACACTATTACTTGTTGCTGCATTGACATCCATTACGATTGCCCTCCGCTTACTGACCTAATGTCAGCACACGCTGAACCATTTGTTTGGCAGAATTCATCACTTCAACATTGGCCTGGAAAGAGCGTGAGGCCGAAATCATGTTAGTCATTTCTTCAACAACATTCACATTGGGATAAAACACATACCCCTCCTCATCCGCTTCCGGGTGATTGGGCTCGTATCGACGCTGTAAAGGCGCATCACTCTCGACAATTCCCAAAACCTCTACACCAGCTTGGGATTGAGGATCGCTTTTGTCCGAAACAAAACCACTGGCATCCCGATACACGGCACTGAATACCGGCTGACGACTGCGATAAACCTCATCGCTACTGGAACTTGCCGACTGAGCGTTTGCAAGGTTACTGGCAGTAGTGTTCAGACGGACGCTTTGCGCTGTCATGCCGGAACCTGCAATATCAAATACGCCACCTAAAGCCATGATCGTTTCTCCCTTACTCACCGCGCAGAGCAGTGGTTAAGCCTTTGAATTTACTGTTTAAAAAGGTAAACGTCGCCTGAAAGTCCAGTGAGTTTTCCATGTATTTTGCGTGCTCTACGTGCTCTTCGACGGTGTTGCCGTCAATGCTGGGCTGAGTCGGAGTCCGGTACTGAATTCCACTGTCGCCAACTGACATGCTGACACCACGCTGATGACCTGAGTTGGTGGCTGCCATCTCCAGCGACGCTGAAGAACCGGAAGCGGCCTTGGCCAGAGCGGACTTAAAATCGATGTCGCGAGCCTTGTAGTTGGGGGTATCCAGATTAGCGAGATTGTTCGCAAGAATAGAAGACCGCTGACTGCGAAAACGCAGCGCATCGTCATGAATCCCTAACGCTTGATCAAAGCCAATAGCCATCTGTCACCTCAACTCTTTAAATGTTTATCCCAGTGCTGCCCCGTAAGCGGCAATCACTAAACTGTGTACAGGATTTAGCAAGAGCTGTGCCAAAGACAGAAAAAACCATCACCCCCCCCTAAAACACTGGGCTGTAGAGGTTTTCCTAAACACAGGAAAGGGGCATTTGAAATCAGAGATAACAAAAAAAAGAGGAAAGCGGCAAACCTTTACCGCAGAACGGCAAAGGCTTCACAGAAAGAAGAGCTACTGAAAGAGAAGGCCTTTTCAGGCCGAAATAAAGACGGAAAACAACCAGCTACAGCGCCCGGTACATGATGCCCGGTTTGCAATGAATCATTTCGAACAACTCAGAAGCACCCGCCAGCCCTTCCGACGACCCCAGCACCAAAACCCCTCCAGGCTTCAACGCAGCGTGCAGACGCGTGAGAATGTTTTGCTTAAGTTCACCGGTAAAATAAATCAGAACATTACGACAAAAGATCACATCAAAGCGACCCAAGCCACCGTAGGAGTCCAACAGGTTCAAAGACCTGAACTGCACACGACTGCGGATAGCCGGCTTTACCCGCCAGACCTCTTCGCTGACCTGGTCAAAATAAGCGTCCCGGCGCTCGGGAGATAAACCACGCAACACAGACATCTTGTCGTACTCGGCAGCCTGAGCCTGCTTGAGCATGCTGGCTGACAGATCCGTTGCGACAATTTCCACAGACCGAGCCGACGACAAGCGATTTTGCCGACGGCTTTCTTCAACCGTCATACTGATCGAATAAGGCTCCTGCCCAGAAGAACAGGCTGCCGACCAGATACGAATCGGCCCGGAATCCGGCTTCTTTTGGATTTCCGCCAGCAACGTCGTCTGCAGATAGTCGTAAGGATGCGTATCACGAAACCAGAAGGTTTCATTGGTGGTCATGGCATCCACTACCTGCTCACGCAGTTTGGAGTGACGGCTGCGGCGCAACTGATCCACCAGAGCACTGAGACTCTCCAGCTGGTTATCCTGCAAAATTTTGCGGATGCGGGTAGTCACCAGATACTGCTTGTTTTCTGCCAGATGAATGCCGCAAGCCTCCTGCAGGAACAGCCGGAAGCTTTCAAACTCACTGGAATTCATAGTGGCGCCCCCTGGGCGTGACGGTGATGCCGTAAAACCACTGTTTGTCATGCGTATACTCGCTATAAAAAGCCAAGAGTTTGTCAGCCTTGTACCGTCTGACGAAGCAATTTTAATGGAACAATTTCAACGGAACGAGAGTAAAAGAAGCGTTTTCAAAAAGAGACCACATTTTCTGCGGAGCATCCTTAACTTGCCGCTTCTTGCAATGCGTCCTCATCCAACAAGCTTTGACCACTGATCTCCAGGATTCGGTCATTCACTCGTCGAGCCAGCTCGTCAGGCTTAAATTTAGCCATAAAGTCATCAGCCCCGACCTTTTTGACCATGGTCTCGTTAAAGACACCGCTGAGCGAGGTATGCAAGACCACTGTCAGATTTTTCAGTGCCGGATGGCTGCGCACTTCCGCTGTAAAGGTATAGCCGTCCATTTCAGGCATCTCAATATCCGAAATCACCATAATGAGCTCGGCATTAGGATCCAATCCGTCTTCCACCATGCTTTTTAGGTAGTTTATGGCTTCGCGACCGTCTTTTTTCAGCGTTGTCTTGATGCCCATAGACTCAACAACCCGCTGAACCTGCTTCCGGGCAATGGCCGAATCATCCACGATGAGTACATGTTTTTGCACGATACGCTCGGCAATACCATCTTCGATAACACCTGGGCTCACTTCTTCACTTACCGGAGATACTTCAGCCAGGATCTTCTCGACGTCTATGATTTCAACCAGCTGGCCATCCACCTCGGTCACCGCAGTCAGGTAATTGTCTCTGCCAGCGCCGGACGGTGGCGGATGAATCTCTTCCCAATGCATATTGACGATGCGCTCAACGCCACTCACCAGGAAGCCTTGAGTAGATCGATTGTATTCCGTGATGATCACAAAGCAGTTTGCAATATCATCCAGTGGGTTACGACCCATGGACAAATTCATATCCATGATAGATGTCGTATTGCCACGGATATGCGCCACCCCGCGAACGACAGGGTTACGCTGTGGAATGGCATTCAGAGGCGGACATTGTAGAACCTCTTTGACCTTGAAGACGTTAATACCGTACAACTGCTGACCACTCAGCCGAAATAGCAACAGCTCCAGTCGGTTTTGACCGACCAACTGTGTACGCTGATTAACGCTGTCCATAACTCCAGCCATGACGTCTCCTCAAAGCTTGTTAATGACGGTTTTAATATACAGCTGCTCTATAACGGCACGGTGTTTGCTTTATCTCTATCAAACTTGCAGCAATACCGGCATAAGTATTAAACCAAGAGCAACATTGACTTGATCAATAGCTATAGCGGCAGACACCGCAAAGCCTTTAATACAACATCGAATACAACACCGGTATCAGGCCCAAAATGACACTGAGCAAACTATGAACTTTAAACGCCTACATATCGCCTTAAGCCTTGGAATCGCCGTATCTGCGGCCTCCGAGGCCAGACAGTGGCAGGATTTGTCGGACGTTCCTGTAGCCGCTCAACAGTATCTTGAAAGCGTTCTGAAGGATAAGTTTCCCGATGACCAAACCCGCATTGATGTAGGCGACATTGATCCCCGCTTGCGCCTTTCAGCATGCGACAAACCTTTGACATACGATTTGCACGGCCGACAACTAAGTGCCAGCAATGTGACACTTCGGGTTCAGTGTCCAAGCCAGACGCCCTGGTCTTTCTACCTGACCGCCAAAGTCGAACGCATGCGGCAGGTATTGGTTGCAGCCCGTAACATTGGGCGTGGGGAAAGGCTCACCGAGAGAGATTTCTCTCTGGAGTTGCGTGATGTGAGCACCATGGGTAACAGCACCGTTTCCAATCCCACGCGCATCATCGGCAAAGAAGCCAGACGCCCGATTAACCTGGGGGACAGTCTGAGAACAACCAGTGTCACGGCCCCTGAGGTCATTCAGAGGGGAGACGCCGTCAGCGTGAAAGCCATCAGCGGCGGGATTGCAGTCTCCACATCAGGGGTTGCCATGAACGACGGCAAAGTTGGCCAACAAATACGCGTCCAGAATCTGAAAAGCGAGCGAGTCATTAAAGCGCGAGTCACAGCAAAGGGACAAGTTCAGGTCATTATGTAGAAAACCAAGGGTTAACCCTTGTCAAAATAGGCCAAAAGTCCGTAAAACTGGGCTAAAAGTGAGACTCACTGCTCAAAAGTTCAATTTTTTGACCCCTCAATACGGGATTTAAAAAAAAGAGCTAAAAAAGATAAGGTTTTGACTAAAGTTATCGCGGCACCCGCCGAAACCCTCAGTATGGGCACCTTTGGTCAAAACTTCCAAAGATGACAGCACCACAACACAATGGGAATTGCAGCAATGGTTATTGATTCAAACAGCAACAACATCCTCTCCTCAAGCGGCAACGCAAAAGGACGGGTCGACGGTAACGCCAGCAGTAAAAACAATGCTGCCGAGTCACAAGCGCAGAACACTCCTAAACCGGAAGTATCTCTAAGCTCACAAGCTCAACAGCTGAGCCAGCTGGAAAGCAAGATTCAGGCGACACCAGACGTAGACACTCAGCGTGTCGCTGACATTAAGCAAGCCATTGCTGATGGCACCTATGAGATTAATCCCGACCGCATTGCCGAGAGCATGCTGGCTCAGGACAACTTTTTCTCATAAATACGAATACGTTCATCTCAGGATGAACTCCACTGGCGAGAAGGTCATGCCGACCCAATCGACCGTGGACGAAAATATTGACGGACAGAGCTAAACTCACCGCTGCAATTCCCGGCTTTGCGTGCTGTTATTTTGCTGTCCGTCAAAACAATTTGACCGTTTCGACTTTTGATTTTTTCGATGTTTGAATTTCGATGTTTGATTAATGCAACGTCTGATTTTTCAACATCTGATTTTCAGCATTTGATTTTCAACCACAGATCATCTGGAAGGTAGCCATGTCCGCCACAACGCCATATAACTCTGATTCAGCTACAGGCTCGACAACCGGATCTGACAATGTATCCGCGCCCGCCGTTCACCAACAGATCAGCCAAGACATTCAAACGGCAAGTACCCTGCTGGAGCTTCTGAAAGAAGAACACCAGATTCTTCAACAACGTGACCACACCCGTTTGGGTACCTTGGTCGGTGAAAAGCAGGTATTGATGGCCAAGCTGGAACACGGCGCCAAACAACGTAGCGGCTGGGTTAACTTTCTGACCCAGCGCACAGGCCAACCCAATGAAGTCTGCTGGAATCGCCTGCTGCAGGAACTGGACGGAGTCGTGTTACCGCCGCTCTGGAAAGAGCTTCAAGCTCTCGTAGATGACTGTAAAAAACACAATGAGCTGAATGGCAAAATGATTGCCAGAGGACAAAGAACTCTGCAGAAGCTCATGGGGTTGATGCGCGGACAATCCGCAGACACCGCTAATCTCTACAACGCCACAGGCAACACTCAAGCTCAGCGCACCAGTCACACTGTGGTCAAAGCCTGATAAGTAGGTTGCTGTATTCAAGAAATGGCCCGCCCTAGTGGATTCGAACCACTGGCCTTCCCCTTAGGAGGGGGACGCTCTATCCAGCTGAGCTAAGGGCGGAAAGATCGTTTGAAAATGAGATCAATCGAAGAGAAACGAATTCTAGCGATTTCCCGCCCATGTCACAACCGAGTCGAGAAACTGACGTAACTTCCCCCCAAGTTTATCTGATTTAAGTACACATCAAACTTTAACCCACACTGAAAAACCTCTGTTACCGGTGCATTCAATACCCAGTTGCGGGATAATGGCGACCACTTTCACACCATGAAGCGCCATGAATCTTTTACTGCTTTCACCTTCAGATTTTATCTCACCAACGACGGCTGAACTCACCGACAGACGACGGGATCATCTGCTCAACATTCACAAAGTTGAAGTTGGGGATGAGGTGCGTGTCGGGCTGATCAATGACCTGCAAGGGTTAGCAACCGTGACTGACATCTGCTCAAAAAGTATTCGACTGGATGTCTCTTTGAGCAAAGAGTCCCCAAAAGCGCTGCCGCTGACTCTGATCCTTGCCCTTCCCAGACCCAAAATGCTGAAACGAATTTTTCAAACCGTAGCCACCATGGGGGTCAAAAAGCTGATTTTGATCAACAGCTATCGAGTGGAAAAAAGCTATTGGCAGACGCCCTGGTTACAGGAAAACACCATTCGCGAGCAGCTGATTCTGGGATTGGAACAAGGTGTTGATACCGTCATGCCAGAGGTACGTCTGGTAAAACGCTTTAAGCCGTTTGTGGAAGACGAGTTACCGGCGTTGTGCCAGGGAAGACGTGCCCTGGTGGCTCACCCCAAACAAGCGATACCCTGCCCTGAACCCAGTGAGGAAGAATCATTGCTGGTCATTGGGCCGGAAGGTGGATTCATTGAGTATGAAATAGAAAAGCTTAATCAGGCTGGCTGTCAGACCATTCACCTTGGATCCAGGATTTTAAGAGTGGAAACGGCAGTCCCGGTCTTACTGGCCAAATTGTTCTAAACAAGGATCAAACTTAATCGATGGCTTGGTTCACTGCCTCCGGTGCTTGGTCAAGCTCCAGAAGGACTTTGAAATCGTTCAGGGGAACCGGTCGGCTAAAATAGTAACCCTGGTAACAATCACACCCAAATCCAGCCAGTATCTCCAGCTGCTTCTGGTCTTCAACCCCTTCAGCCACAACCGCTAAATCCAACAACTGTCCCATGGTAACAATCGTTTCCACCAATACGCGATCACTTCGATCGTCCACAATATCCCTGACAAAGCTGTAGTCAATTTTCAGGGTGGTAACCGGTAAACGTTTCAAATAACTGATGGACGAATACCCTGTACCAAAATCATCCAGTGAAAAATCAATCCCCATGGATGAGAGCGCCGTCATGATGGAAATGGTCTCTTCTACACTTTGAATCACTACGCCTTCGGTCAACTCCAATTCCAGACTGTTCGGTGGAATCGGTATGTCTTCCAAAGTACGGGCCATATTTTCAACAAAGTTCTGCCCGCGGAACTGGCGAGGACTGATATTAAGACTCAGCCGCATCCCCTCTTCCCACAACCCGCCTTTCGATAGAGCCCCCAAAGCACGGCAACCCTCTTCGATCACCCACTGACCCACTTCGATCATGAGACCAGAGGCTTCCAGCACAGGAATAAACTCACCGGGTGACACCATGCCTCGCTCAGGATGATTCCACCGGAGCAAGGCTTCGCCCCCTAAAATCCGGCCACTGGTGATCGACACTTTCGGCTGAAAAAACAGTTCAAATTCTTGCTCTTTAAGGGCTCGGTGTAGTTCACTTTCCAGTTTCAATTGATGACTGACTTTGTCAGCCATACCGAGATTGAAGAACTCAATCGCATTACGCCCCTTTGCCTTCACCTGATACATGGCAGTATCGGCAAACCGCAACAATTCGTGCACCGAGCTTTCATTATCGGAGTACACCACGATACCAATACTCCCCGAAACATGAAGAGTGATGTCTTCGTAGGGGTAGGGTTCTGAAATACTCTTGCGGATTTTTTCGGCTACTTCACCGGCCTTCAGCGCTGCCACCTCCAGATCCTGATCCAAGACGGTCAAAACAATGACAAACTCATCCCCGCTTAATCGGGCCACCAGATCTTCTTCACGCACCGTTTTCTGCAGACGCTGTGCAACTTGCTTTAAGACAATATCCCCCACCGGGTGCCCGAGGGAATCATTGATATTTTTGAAGTGATCCAGATCGATAAATAAAACCGCGCCATGGTAATGGTGTCGACGAGATCGGCGGATTTCATTCTCCAAGCGCTCGACCAAATGCATTCGGTTGGGCAGGTTAGTCAGCGGATCGTGATACGCCATATGCTCCATTTTTTCTTCAGCTTCTTTTCGCGCACTGATGTCATTCATCACCATCAGCAGCAGCGTTTCGCCATGAAGCACTATGGGTTTAACATTTCCTTGCAAGTATCTTCGTTCGCCGGCGGCGCCCTTGTAATAGCCTTCAAACTCGCCTTCGACGACTTTATTTCTTGACTCAACCTGAGCTTGAGCGGGCACCCCAAAGGTTTCTGCCTCAAACTCAATATGTGCATCGAGCACATTAACATCCTTGATGGTATCTACATCTCGTCCAAAAAAAGATGCCATATTCTGATTGGCAAATTCCAGCCGACCATCCAAATGTCTCACGCCGACCATTGCTGGCAGCTCATTGATAATCTGCCGAATAGCCTCTTCACTTTCCCGCAGGTCTTGCTCAACTTCCAGGCGCTTGGCAAACGTTTCTTCAATCGCATCCAGCATATGATTACTGGACAGAGCCAGTTGCGTAAGCTCATCGTTGCGTTCGGGGTGTGGTACGGTAATTCGTTTCGTGCCGGGCTTATCGAGACGGATGGAACGGAATTCCCTCGACATTTGAATCAGCGGTCGAGCGAGTAACAGATAAAACGCAAAAAACAGCAACAGCACCAATAGGATATTGCGCAGCATGCCACTGAGAATGACAAGAGTAGATCGCTGATAAAAGGTCGCTAGCGCAGCATTCAAGTCGACTTTAAAGACAATCGAACCTGACGTTTCCTTCTCATAACCGGGCAGGAGCAACTTGGCGGTATAGGTTTTACTGTCGGCAATCAGGTGTTCTGTCAGCCAGCCCACGGGGTGTTTGACCCGAGGTTCTACGCCATCGGCAAGCACATTTCCCAGTTCATCCAGAATCGCCACATCATAGATGAAATCATAGGCCAACATCCCGTTCACCACTTCGGATGCCAGGTCATCATCCAGCGTATGCACCGCTCGGGTTGCAGGAGGACCGGCCACCTCAACTACGCGATCAATCAAGTGATCGACTTCACTCTCCTGGGAAACAAAGTCCAGGTACAACTGTACAGAACTCATCAAGAATCCCAGAGCGAAAGCCAGTATCACCCCCACCTGTGCCAGGCGATATGATATTCCTTGAAAAAATAACTGCACTAATGAGCTCTCAAACGTTTAACCAGACTATTTTGTCCGAATGGGTCAATTTGTAAAACTAATTAACTGTGGCAATCCCCGACTCAGGTGCAAGTCAGATCACCAGCTGAAAATCAGGCTATTCACTCCAAAATGAGTTTTCTTAACCCACAACCAGACTTCTCACCCTCAACCGGGACAAGGCACAGTAATGCAAATGATTTACAGTTTCTGTTGCTATGATTGTGTCCACTTTTTCGATCGATCTCACTGCCGACCAAAACCGTACAAACGTACTACCTAAGGCCTTTTATAAAGGTTTTTGTGCTTTATGTGGCGATATAGACCACATAGGCCAGTTTTACACTGTACCTTTTGAACCATAGACCAAGACTGACTTCCCAGCTCTTCTGAGTCAACTTTATTGACACCATGAGTAGGTCATAACAGCTATGTTATCGGCCAAGTTGCATAATTCTTTGAAGCAGACAATTATCCGTCCACTAGTCACACTCCAATCACTCGCTAACACTTCAATTACTAGCCAACACCTCAATTACCAGCCACTACGCCAATTACTACCCACTACAATTACTACAAGATAACGAAGCACACCGCCACTGTCGTCAGATTCTACACCATTTCCGCCAGACAAAAAAAAAGCCGGCTATGTGCCAGCTAAAAAGGTGTGCTTTATCCGCAGGGACAGCGGATTGAGGGCATCTCCTCAACAGAGAACATTCGAGAGGAATGTCCATGAAAAATTAACGTGAAAGCTATAAGTAACCAGAACTACGAATAACGAAAATCACAAGTAGCTAAAAGCTGTTACTTAACTGAAGCGACAGCAGCCTGTGAAAGCTCTGGAGTCAGACCCAGTAAGGCCGCCGCCGGAACGTACTCAGTATTCAAGGCTTCAGCCACAGGCTGACAGGTCACCTTGCCTTTATAGACATTCAGGCCAGCCAGCAGATGTGGATTAGCCGCAACCGCTTTCTCGACGCCTTTATCGGCCAGAGCAAGCACAAACGGCAAGGTAGCGTTGGTCAATGCCATGGTTGATGTACGAGCTACTGCGCCGGGCATGTTTGCCACACAATAATGAATAACATCATCAACGACATAGGTGGGATCCTGGTGGGTCGTGGCTTTAGACGTTTCAAAGCAACCGCCTTGATCAATAGCCACATCCACGACCACTGAGCCACGCTTCATACGGGAAATCAGATCACGAGAAAGCAATTTGGGAGCTGCAGCACCTGGAATCAATACCGCGCCAATCACCAGATCGGCTTCCAATGCATAGGATTCAATGGATTCTGAGCTGGAGTACACGCACTTCACCCGGCCAGCAAACTCAGTATCCAGCTGACGTAAACGCGGCAGAGAACGATCCAGCAGGGTCACCTCGGCCCCCAGACCAACCGCCATCATCGCAGCCTGAGTTCCCACAACACCCCCACCGATGATGAGAACTTTTGCAGGAGCAACACCAGGCACGCCGCCCAACAAAGCACCCATACCACCTTGAGCTTTTTGCAGATGATACGCACCGGCTTGTACGGATAAACGACCAGCGACTTCGGACATAGGCGCCAGCAACGGCAGACCATTGGCAGCATCGGTGACTGTTTCGTAAGCCACGCAGCTTGCACCGGATGCGGCCAGTAATTCCGCCTGTTGGGCGTCGGCAGCAAGATGCAGATAGGTAAACAGTAACTGACCTTCACGCAGCTGGCGGCATTCGTGCGGCTGTGGCTCTTTGACCTTAACGACCATATCGGCCTGGGCAAAGATCTCCTCAGGTGTTTCTACAATAGTCGCACCTGCTGCCAGGTAGTCTTCGTTTTCAAAACCGATGTCCACGGCACCATGGGTTTCGACCATGACACTGTGTCCACGCTCAACCAATTCTCTGACACTCGCTGGCGTCAGACCAATACGGTATTCGTGGTTTTTAATTTCTTTAGGTACCCCGATCAACATGCTGCTTCTCCAATTATTAAAATAGCCCGGATAACGTTACCTGCGGTCGCCTCAAACCGTCAGAGCTGTATACCTGTGTCCATTGTTCCGAAACCAAGCGCGGTCTCAGTAACCTGAAACATCTTCGAACACAGTGTTATCTTAATAAGCTGAAACTAGAGAATTCGCTTTATAATTTAATATTTTTGGTTGATTCGACTAGAATAATCGAACAGACAGTTGATTTTGGCTTTCACCATGGAAAAACTTAACACCCTTGATAAGAATATTATCCGCGCTCTGCAAAAAAACGGTCGAATGAGTTATGCAGAGCTTTCGCGAAAGGTAGGACTGAGCGCGACGCCCTGTAAAGAACGGGTCAAACGCCTAGAGCGGGATAAGGTAATCAAAGGCTACACCGCCCTGGTCAATCCCGACTATTTGTCCGCCGGACTGGTGGTCTTTGTTCAGATTAGCCTGTCCCGTACGGCGCAGGATACCTTTGAAGCTTTTCGCGAAGCCGCCATTGCCCTCCCTGAAATTCAGGAATGCTACCTGGTCAGCGGCAGCTTTGATTATCTGATTAAAGCACGAGTCGCCGACATGAGTTCCTACCGAACCTTTTACGGGGAAACTCTACTGACGTTACCCGGCGTGCAGGACTGCACAAGCTATGTAGTCATGGAAGAAGTAAAGGACACGACGGAAATACCGGTGCACTATAATCGTTAACAGTGAAAAATCATCAAACCGCACACCGCCAAGACCACATACCGTAAAAACAAGGAGATAGGTGACCTATGCCACTGGATGAGTTCCTTCTGAAATCCCACTTACCCGTTATACAGGATTGGCCCAAACCGGGCGTTCAGTTTCGTGATATCACCCCCCTGTTTCGCAACCCCAAGGCAGCCCGTCACATCACCGACGAATTAGTGCTGCGGTATATGGACAGTGATATTACCCACATTGCCGCGCTGGAAGCCCGAGGCTTTCTGCTCGGCTCGAACCTCGCCTACGCGCTCAACAAGCCGCTTATCCTGCTTCGCAAAGCCGGCAAACTGCCCGGTGCCGTTGATCATCTGGAGTATTCCAGCGAATACGCTCAAGGTCGTCTCGAACTGCAAAAAGACTCCTTCAAGCCTGGCGACAAGGTGCTGATTGTGGATGACGTACTGGCTACTGGCCAGACGCTCTATGCCGCCGCTCAACTCATCCACGATCAGGGCGCGACCATTACCGAAATCGCGACCATTGTGGATTTGAGTTCACTGGGTGGCCGTGAACATCTCACCAACTCTGATCTGCCGACGTTCAGCCTGCTGGTGCTAGAAGACTGACGCCTCTTCAGACTCGCTCGCGCCTCGATTTCTCTCCTACCGATCATGCCTGCGGCTTCCTACTGCTGGCATGATTTTCAACAATCGCCCTTTTCTACTGTTTTTCAAAACACCAGTTAACTCAATAATCTGCCAGAAAACCTTAAGAAGGTAATATAAGCGCCTAAAATATCAGGAAAAACTGGAATTGCCCCTGAATAGCAGCTACTACTTAGATCAGTGCAACCAGAACATTAAATGATCAACACCAAACGATCAGAACCAGTTAGGCCACCCTTGAGAGGTAATACAATGGGTATTTGTGCTGAGGAATTGCGTACTTTCGTTATCCGTCCGACGCTGGAACACTTGGGACACCGATCCGATGCAGCTGAGGAATTATTATTAGCCACGGCGGCCAGAGAATCCGGGCTGGGGTTTCACCTGACAGACAGCCATCGACAGAGACATACTCAACGCCAAGTGCTCACCCGCCGCCAGGGACTCGGTATTTTCCGCATTCGCCCTTTCACACATCGAAAGATTTGGGATCAGTTCCTGATTAACCACCCCAATCTGGCTTCCACAGTGCGAGGATTGGCCAGCCAACACGAGTTTTTAACGAATCCTCACGGAGAATTGGCAACAAACCTGCGGTATGCCGCAGCCATTGCCTGGCTGATTTACTATCGGAACTTCAAGGCGCTACCCGAGGCAAGCGATATAGAAGGGTTGGCTAAGTTCTGGAAACGCCATTATCAAAAGCACCCTGACCCCAGTAAAGATGAGTTCATCAGGCACTACCACGAGTACATCATAGGAAGGCATGAGGCAACAGCGGCCTGATGCTCAGCGGGGAGTGAAGGAGATTATGCCACCCAGTGCAAGACGGGGATGACTGTCCAGTGCAAACCGGGCATGGCAGTTAATGCCTTTTGTCAGCCGTTCTGCGGCCAATGCCCATACGACGATCTGGCAGGATGGACGAACCACGATAATGATCTCGACGATCCATCACCTCGCGTCGCTTGTCACTGCGCCGGTCATGATAAAGGCCATCCGGTGCTGTTTCCTGAATCCAGCAAACACCACCCGAGCGCTTGATGGCATCCTCAAGCTTAACGGCCTCTTCGTAAGATACCCCTTTCTTAACCACAATCGGGGTTCCTTTGGACATGATATCCAACTTGCGTTTGCTGAGCTGAAAACGCTCTTTAAGGCTAACCCGCGCTAAATCCGCTTCAATGGAGTCCGTAAATTTGTCGATGTACACCACTTCATAGGTTTTCACCATAGACAAGTTCACCATAGTCTCTCTCATTCCCACCTCTTCTCTGCTACGAGCGCTATCCATCTGCTGCTATCGTCTCAGAAAGAGCTAATGATCTTCCATGAACGATTTAGCATTATGCTTGGGCTCGCAGTTCTCCTATTGCGTTGTTATTGTCAAATCATGACGTACGTCACGACCAAGGCTAGCCCTGTAAATTCTCGTTTACCTATAAACCCTTGTTTTACCGATAAATCCATTTGTACCCACGGTCAGATGTACCCATGATCAGACGCGCGATTTAACTACATAGAAGAAATAGCAGTCGCGGGCACTATTTACAAAGAACCAAAAGTTCGTGTTTTCTAAAAACCTATAACCGCTTTGACGCGCAATGCCGTTTGTCACGCTTCCGCAACCTCATACTGGCCCCTACAGAGACCCAGAAAACAGAGGTCCAGAAAGGTTTAAACAGAGCAGGAAAAACGATCAAGCGGAGAGGTAAACGCCTTAAGAGAGCTGAATAGCTTCGACGATTTGTACGCCAGCAGGAACGCTAGACGTACTGATATTAGAAGCCCCCACGGTTGCTTCGTCGTAACCGTATTCGGCACGTTCTCCGGAGCGATCTAAAGGCAGATTGGTGAAATCAAACAGGTCGCGATCCGCTAACTGGCTGGGCGATACGTTTTGAATGGACTTGAAAATACGCTCCACACGACTGACGTCATCCTTCTCCCACTGCTGCAGCATGCCTTTGATCGCCTGCCGCTGGAGATTCTCCTGTGAACCACACAGATTGCAGGGAATAATCGGAAACTTTTTATGCTCAGCCAGAGCAATCAGGTCCGATTCACGGCAGTAGGCCAATGGGCGAATAACCACATTGCGCAGATCATCGGAGCGCAGTTTCGGCGGCATGGCTTTCAGGCGACTGCCATGGAACATATTCAGAAACAGAGTTTCTACAATATCATCCATATGATGTCCCAGCGCCAGCTTGGTGGCACCAATTTTCTCGGCAAACGCGTAGAGCGTCCCGCGACGCAGTCGGGAACATAACCCACAGGTCTTCTGACCTTCCGGTATCTTCTCCCGAACCACACTGTAGGTGTCTTTATCGACGATGTAATAAGGCACATCGATTGATTCAAAATACTCCGGCAACACATGCTCAGGAAACCCGGGCTGTTTCTGATCCATATTGACCGCAATAACCTGAAATTTAATCGGCGCGGTTTTCTGCAGGTTCAAGAGGATATCCAGCATCGCAAAGCTGTCCTTGCCACCGCTGATGCACGCCATGACCACATCACCCTCTTCGATCATGTTGTAATCGACGATGGCATTACCCACATTGCGTCGCAGACGCTTCTGCAGCTTGTTGTATTCGAGCTGCCGCTTGCGATCTAGGGTTTCTGGTGCAGTAACGTCGGACATAATTAAACCTGAAGCACGATATGTATTTGAAAGGGTCGCCATTGTACGGATTTTAAGCGATGCAGGGAATATACATTCACACTTCCCTGAAGACTGGCTTTCAATGCGCTATTTCAACGGTTGGCGACCTTGCCACAGCTGTTGCCGCTAAAGCGGCAGCCTCCTGCCCCTTTTTCGCAACTGGCAAACGATTGTGAAAGGCCGCCGAACACACCCTCCTCCCGGCATGCCTCATAACTCGTGAGCTGCAGAGTAGCTGGTCAGCAAATTTGAACGCTACTACGTCGTTGGCACATCCTTTGCTCTACTCTGTTCAACAAGCAAATTACACCGATAACCGTATCGTAAGTCATCTCTCACCGATGAGTGAGAACTGATCAGGAGCCTCTTTACTATGGCCATTTTGCAATCCGTTCTGCAAAAATTTAGCCGTAAGCCACCCGTCCCCGAGCTGGCCGAACCCGCTCGACGTCTGGCAAAGAAAATTCAGCACTACGCCCCGCTGTTCGCCCTGCAGGAAAGACGCCAGCTGATTGAGGTCACTAGTGAAAGAACCGGTGAAACCTACCAAAGCATGATTCTGGCTGTAGATCTGAACAATCAAACCCTGGAGCTGGATGAACTCTTCCCTCAACCCGCCAGCCATATTTATCGTCCAGGGGATGTTTTCACTTTGAAACATCACCATCAGGGGCAAATCCTAAAGGTATCGACGCCACTGGAATCGATTCTTGTCAGCCTCAACAGTCCGGTGTACCGCTTGAAATTACCGACTGAAGTGAGCTATCAGCATCGTCGGGTACACCCGCGTATCAACCTGAGCAAACAGCAGCCTCTGTCGGTTCGTCTGCAATCGCCCTGGCGTACGCCCTGGTACGCCACCGCTAACAACATTTCAACAGGCGGTATGCGTCTGGTCGTCGGCGGCAACGTCCTAGATCAGCTGGCACGAGACTCAGTCCTGCCGGCATGTGAATTCAAATTGCACGAAAACTTTCGGATTCGCTGCCAGGCGACGGTTAAATCGTTCCGATTTGTGCGCAGACCTTATCGCCGCACGGAGATCAGCATTGAATTTAAGGATTTGGGGGCGCAGCAGAGCCTGCAACTGCACCAGCTGATCGCCGCATTACAGACTCCCGCCCAGGCAGCATGACTACTGCAGCTTGGCTACTGCAGCCTGACGACTAATTGGAACACAGACAGACCAAGTTGCTTAGCCGCTGCATAACCGTTGATTCAAGTCAAAAAAGTTCTATTAGAAATGTTTCAGATATGCGATTTGCTGCCGCTACAACCCCACAGAGAGGGGCTTTATCAGATGCATCCGAAATAGCCCTTGATGTCCCTGTATCAACTTTAAAGAATCGGACAACGTTTATGCGTAACAATGGCCCTACTACTGGAAATGAAGTCGTCCTGAAGCCAGGCGATGAACTGGTCTCCGCTACAGACACCAGCAGCCACATCACCTTCAGCAACGACAGATTCTGTGAGGTATCCGGCTACAGCCGCGAAGAGCTTCTCACTCAACCTCACAACCTCGTTCGCCATCCAGACATGCCTAAAGAGGCGTTTGCAGACCTATGGAACAACCTCAAAAATGGTCGCCCGTGGATGGGAATCGTCAAGAATCGCTGTAAAAATGGCGATCATTACTGGGTCGATGCTTATGTCACCCCCCTGAAAGAACAGGGCAAGGTCACTGGTTACGAATCGGTTCGTGCCAAGGCTGACAGTCAAATTATCCGCAGAGCAGAAAAGACCTATCAACGGCTCAACAACAAACAATCGGCAATCCCTCTGATCACTCGCTGGAAATACCCGGCCATAGAGTTTTCCGCCTACGCTGGCGTGACCTTTGTCTTGCTGCTCGCCAGCTTATTGATCACCGACGACCTAAGTTTCCTAGCAGGAGTCAATAGCGTGTGGACCTCACTGGTTTCGGGTGTCGCATTCAGCTGGATCGCAAAGCGCTATCGGAAAAAAGCCGTGGATGCAGCCCGCAAAGTCATCAACAATCCCATGACAGCCTACATTTACACCGGAAGAGCAGACGAGATTGGTGAAATTGAACTGGCTGAGCAGGCACATTACGCTCGTTTGCGTACCGCATTGGGGCGCTTTATTGAATCGTCCAAAGAAGTGTCGCAGCACTCGGAAATGTCCTTGGAACAAGCTCGCTGCACCCACAACGGCATGACCGCACAGCAGCTGGAAACGGAGAAAGTCGCGCTTTCCATGCAACAGATGTCACAAGCTGTGCAGGAGGTCGCTGCAGGTGCCAGTCAGGCGTCAGTAGCTACGCAAGAGGCTTTGGAACAGGTTTCTCAAGGCGGCAACGTTCTGCATGATGCCAGCAATGCCATTCAGGGACTTTCTGAAAACGTGGGCAATCTGGGCACTGTGGTTAACCGTTTGTCAGAAGACAGCGGTCAAATCGCCACGGTGATCGACGTAATCCGCGGCATCGCTGAGCAAACCAACCTGCTGGCGCTGAACGCCGCCATCGAGGCCGCTCGAGCCGGTGAACAAGGCCGCGGTTTTGCCGTGGTAGCCGATGAAGTCCGCACTCTTGCTCAACGGACTCAGGAATCCACCCAGCACATTCAGGACATTATTGAGAAGCTCAGCTCGGCCACCAGTGATGCCGCCAGTAATATGGACAGCTGCCAAACGCTCGCAGATCAAAGTGTCGAAGAAATGACCAATGTACGCAGTGCTTTGGATGCCATTTCAGAGTCGGTGAACACTATTGATCAGATGTCGCAACACATCGCTTCTGCCTCTGAAGAGCAATCCGCGACAGCGATAGAAGTGGAACGCAATACTCAGTCTATTTCTGAAATTTCCACCCGCACGCAAGAGGAATCTGAGGCCGCGGCCAAAATTAATGAAGAAATGACGGAGATGGCGAAGAAACAACACCTGCTGGTCGAACGTTTCCAATAATCCCCTGATCAACGAATCCACGGTGATCTTGAATACATGCCTGTCGGAAAGGTTCTGACAGGCATGTAGCCGTCATCACGGCTCTCACCCCTTCCCCTTTAACCTCCTTGCGTTAACCACCTAACCCCCTACAATGTCGCCCTCATCACAACTATTCGTTCTCTACCGGCACAGGGGTTTATATGAGTATTTCAGAAGCGCAGATCATCGATATTGATCAAACTCACGTCTGGCACCCCTACGCCTCGTTTATTGACGCGCCTCCTGTATACCCTGTGGAATCCGCTCAGGGTTGCACATTGACCTTAACGGATGGGCGCAAACTGCTGGATGGCATGTCGTCCTGGTGGTGCACAATTCACGGCTATAACCATGAAGCACTGACCCAGGCGGCGAAAGACCAGCTGGATAAGATGTCCCACGTCATGTTTGGCGGCCTGACTCATCAGCCCGCCGCCGAACTGGCTCAGTTGCTGGTTGATATCACCCCCAAAAGCCTCAATAAAGTCTTCTTCTCCGATTCAGGTTCAGTCTCGGTTGAAGTCGCCATGAAAATGGCCATTCAGTTCTGGCACAGTCAGGGCAAGCCACAGAAAAGCAAAATGTTGAGCCTTCGCAACGGTTACCATGGCGACACGTTTGGCGCTATGTCCGTGTGCGACCCGGTTACTGGTATGCATCACCTGTTCAATGACAATCTGATACAGCACTTTTTTGCCGATGCGCCGGTCAGTGGTTACGACACGGAATGGGATGACAGCTACATCGCCAACTTCAAGTCACAGATCGAACAGAACCACCCCCAACTGGCGGCCGTCATTCTGGAGCCCATCGTTCAGGGCGCAGGTGGCATGCGTTTTTATCCACCGGAGTATCTGCGTCAAGTTCGTCAATTGTGCGATCAACACGGTGTACTGCTGATCGCCGATGAAATCGCGACTGGCTTCGGCCGGACAGGCAAGCTGTTTGCCTGCGAACACGCCGATATCGAGCCCGATATTCTCTGTCTCGGCAAAGCCATCACCGGTGGCTATATGACCATGGCCGCGACGCTGTGTAACGATCGGATCAGCGATGGTATCTGTCGCGGTGAAGCGGGCGTATTTATGCATGGTCCAACCTTTATGGGCAACCCACTGGCAGCGGCTACTGCGTTGGCCAGCACACGCTTATTGCTCAGTCAGGATTGGAAAGCCAACATCCAACGCATTGAGTCTCTACTGCAAACAGGATTGGCCCCCTGCAGTGAGTACGATCACGTGAATGAAGTGCGCGTGATGGGCGCTATTGGCGTAGTAGAGATGAAATCGCCGGTGGTAATGGCTGAGATTCAGAAAGCGTTTATGGAAGAAGGCGTCTGGATTCGCCCGTTTGGCAAGTTAGTGTATGTCATGCCACCTTATGTGATGACAGACGCGGAGCTGGACAAACTGACGTCTGCAATGAGCAATGTTCTCTCTCGCAAAGAGTTATTTCAAGCCTAGCTTTCCCCCTACAAACAACAACAGCCCCGAGGGGCTGTCAGCTTGATGATAAATTTTGTGGAATTTGAGAAGGTTGAAACATCATTGCGAGGAGCAGTAGCGCCAAAAGTAGGGGCTTTAGGCCACGCGGCAATCCATTGTGGCACGGTGTAGTTAGCTTGAGTGCCAAACATGGATTGCTTCACTTCGTTCGCAATGACGAGTCGTCTTTAACAACGACCTAACAGCCCCGCTGGGGCCGTTTTTAATGACTTCAAATACGATCAACCAATCGGTCGCAGACCAACCGCCTTGCGGCATTTTTCCATCAATGGCGCACTGAATGAACGTGCTTTCTCTGCGCCCTCCTGCAATTTCTCTTCAATATACGCTGGATTGGACATCAACTCGTTGTAACGCTCGCGAGCTTCGGCCAACTCACCATTAACCAGTTCAAACAATTGCTTCTTGGCTTCACCCCAGGCAATACCGTCCAGAAACGCCTGACGCATTTCAACCGTCTGCTCTTCGGAAGCAAACGCCTGCCAGATTTGAAACACCGTCGAGGTATCCGGGTCTTTGGGTTCGCCAGGTTCCAACAAATTGGTTTTGATTTTATTGATGTGTTTTTTCAGCTGCTTTTCAGTCAGGAACAACGGAATAGTGTTGCCGTAGCTCTTACTCATTTTACGGCCATCCAGTCCTTGTAACACCGAGACCTTCTCGTCGACGACCGCCTCCGGCAGAGTGAATATCTCGCCGTAGTGATGATTGAAGCGGGCGGCAATATCACGAGCCATTTCGACGTGCTGTATCTGGTCTTTACCAACAGGCACTTTGTTGGCATTGAACATCAGAATATCCGCAGCCATCAACACCGGATAGCTGTACAGGCCCATGGTGACACCGTAATCGGGATCTTCACCCGCTTCCTGATTGGCTGCCACCGCCGCTTTATAAGCGTGAGCACGATTCATCAAGCCCTTGGCTGCCATGCAGGTTAACGTCCAGCTTAGCTCGGTAATTTCCGGCACATCAGACTGACGATAAAAAACCACATTGTCGGTATTCAATCCCAGAGCCAACCAGGTTGCCGCGATCTCGGTGGTTGATTGATGCACCATTTCCGGATCCTGACATTTAATCAGGGCGTGGTAGTTCGCCAAAAAGTAAAAAGACAGGTTGTCCGCGCTTTGACTGGCTTCAATAGCCGGGCGAATCGCACCAACGTAGTTGCCCAGATGTGGAGTTCCGGTGGTGGTAATCCCCGTGAGAATGCGTGTCTTGGCCATAATATTCTTTCGATACTCTGTGTATTGCTGTTGGATTTTCCATCAGCAGCTATTCTGTTCGCGGTTATCTGAGGCGATACACCTAACAGCCGTCACCGCAAGAGGCGCTATCATACCAATCCCTCCAGCAATTGACGATAACGGTCTTGCTGTCGATTCCAGCCCCACCTGGCAACATCAGGCCTCGAATCACAATCCTGAGCGTCACCCTCAGGCACCGGTTGAGACATGACCAACATCAATTGATCCACTGCGGCACACGCCTGATCCTCAAGGTTGTCCGAACTAACATCGTACAAGAAACCCGCAGAAACCATCTCCGGATAAGACAAACGATTTGGCAGAACAGGCAGACACCCTGCAGCTATCGCTTCCAATACTGCCAACCCCTGAAATTCATGCAGTGCGGTAGACAGCACCACATCCGCAGAGGACAGCCACTTCCGGTAGCGGGAGACATCGGGCTCATGACCGAATTGCACCAACTGATCAGAGAACGTCTCACCGATCGTGTGAAATTCCGCAGGGTATTGCCGAAACCGCTGCCCCAACAGGCACAATTGAAAATCGATATTACGATGGCGCAACTCATGCAGAATCGCCAACAGTAACCCCGGCCCTTTGTCGTATTCCCAGCGGGCAGCCCATAACAATCGTATAGGGCGAGCTTGGTTCTGCCCCCGAGGCCACATGCTGTTCCGTTCGTCCTCCCCGCAGGACTCTAAAGTGAAACACTCAGACTCCAAAGGCACAGGCAAGACGGAGGCTCTCTCAGCTAATTGCTCCACTACGCCCTTAGGAACCTGATCCGGCAAACGCTTGAGCAGATTTTCAACCCCGGCCAGGAAAGACTGACGATTAAAGTCTGTATTGAAAGCGATAGCGTCCGCGCAAAGTGCCGTATAGAGATTGAGCATCTGTGGCTCTACTGATTGATGGGCACTGTGGCTGCTGGGATACGCAAACTGGTTTTCGTGAAAGTAGACCAGCGTGGGAATCGTCGCCAGATTCGGCACAAACCCGCGTAACGCGGAAAGATCAGTCATTGAGGTGGTGATCACCAGATCGTAAGATCGCTCCAGGATATCACGCTGTTCAAAAGCCCAGGTAAGGCTGTTACCGCGTACACGCCAACTGAAATAACGCGGCGGCAGGGTCAATAGCGTCCAGTGATAATCAGGAAAATGGGATCTCAAGCCCTTATGCCAACGCTTGTGGCTATCGGCGTCGTAAGCAGACAATAAAAGGATGTTCACGGACAGTCGAACCCCGAATCATGAAATTCGGAGCACGATAACACAGAGAAATAAAAACATAGAATTAAAAAAACAGAGTATTAAAACAGGTCAGCAGCCCTAACCAATATGAGACCTAACCAACGTTTTGCATAGTGGGAACGTCTTGCTCGTAGGATTCATCCGCATTCTGAAGTATCCAGGCATCATAGCCTGCCTGACACAACAGATAAGCGGCCAGATGACTACGTCGGCCTGCGTTATCGGCAATAGCGTACTGAATTTGGCTGTCCAGCTCGTACAATCGATTACGCAAGGAAGAAAGCGGTATATTCTTACTGCCTTCAAGGTGATGACCGCGAAACTCCAACGGCATGCGCACATCCAGCAGGACGCACTTGTCTTTTTCCGTCTGATAGTCGGCAAAGCTCAGCGTTTTTTGCACAGGCTCGTGCAGTAACTTGGTAAAGTCTTCCTTGCCAAGACGCATCAACAAGCCGTCAGTCAGCATGGTAACGGTGGCATTACGAGGGGTTTCGGCGACTAGTGCCTCTTCACCAAAGTACTGTCCGGTTTCCAGCTTTACATTTACCTGACCCGTGACATTTTTCACTTTCGCCTGACCACGATCGATCACGTAGAAGAAATCGCCGGTTTCACCTTCTTTAATGACGTCTTCACCAGCCTTCACTTCTACAGCTTCAAAGCAGGTAAACAGTTGACGAATATGCGCAGGAGGGACGCGGGAGAACAGTAGAGATGAGAACAGCCCAGACATCCAATCGCCATGGCTTTCTTCGACTTCAACATGAGCCCTGGACAGATTCAGGCCAGACAGGGGGTCATCATTTGAGAAGAGGTCTGAATTTTCCAGCGGCGCAGTCAGATTGCCCAGCTCGACATCCTGATCGATATAGGACTCGCCATCAGCCGCTTGGCTCCAGACCAAAGCCAGATCAAGAAAGTCAGACTCGACCTGTAACAGTTTTACCGCAGATTTTGCGACCGCAGACACCTGAGTTGGTGAGGTATCCGTTAATGGCTGCTGAGCTCTGTCATCCCCGGCAACCACACTTTCTGTGGCAAAGTTTGCTCCAACCAGGTCTACAGTGCCTTCCAGCAAGTAATAACGATATTCTGCGTGCTTGCCTCGTCGAAACAGCAGCTTACCCTTCTTTTCAGTCGTAATCTTGCTGTGCTCGACCACCTTCTGCACATACTGGTCATCGAGACTGTTAAAAGGACTGAATAGTTTAAGCTGGGCAATAAGTTCCGGGTTTGACATGATACCACTCGACTTTAGAAGAAAAGGCTATAAAGAAAGCTCCATGGCGATTCGCTGCCGCCAGGGAGCTCTATTATAATCCTAAAGTCTGATATCACTCTGTGACTTAAATCACCGTCGGGTATCTAACAATGCCGATGGGGACGAAAAGAAGTGTCCGAGGGTGCGATAAAGGCCGTGAGCATCCTCGACGCCAGCCAGCTCCCGAATGGAATGCATGGCAAACGTCGGTACGCCAACATCCAGCGTTCGAACACCAACCTCAGCCGCCGTAATTGGCCCAATAGTACTTCCGCAGCCCATATCTGTTCTGACCACAAACGCCTGGACCGGAACCTCGGCCTGTTCGCACCAATGCCGGAAAGCCGAAGACGTCTCGCTATTGGTGGCGTAGCTCTGGTTCGCATTAATTTTAATCACCGGACCTTTATTTAGAATGGGGCCGTGATTGTGATCGTGACGATCGCTGTAATTGGGATGAACTCCGTGGGCATTATCCGCTGAAATCATTAACGATTGCGACAGACAGCGCAGTCGGGTCTCTGAATCGGGCAATAAACGGGTCAGGAAATCCTCCAGCATAGGCCCTTGAGCACCACAGGCCGAACGGCTGCCAACCTCTTCGTGATCATTACACACCAGCAGGACAGACTGTGTGCCATCGGCCTCCAACAGGCCTTGCAAACCAATAAAACAGCTCAACAGGTTATCGAGACGGGCACTGGCAATAAACTCGTTGTTAAAGCCAACCACAGAGGGCTTCTGAGTGTCATAGAAGCTCAATTCGTAATCCAGAACCTTATCCAGGTTATCGGCGCCCTCGTCTTTTAGCGCCTTGGCCAAGAGTTCACGAAAATCTGGCTTATCCGCTCCACTCACCTGCATCAAAACCGGGGGAATATCTTTCTGAGGGTTTACTGCCCCTTTCTGATTAACCTCACGATTCAAATGAATGGCCAGGCTGGGAATCACTGCAACAGGACGTTTGAAATCCAACAGTCGACTGGTAACAGTGCCCTGCTGCGTGCGATACGTCACCCGGCCGGCAATCGATAAATCACGATCAAACCAGGGATGCAGTAAAACCCCACCGTAGGTTTCTACACCCAGCTGGAAGTAACCCTGCTTCACCATTTCGGGTTGAGGCTTAACTTTGAGACACGGACTGTCTGTGTGCGCCCCAACCATGCGAATACCCTCTTCGGCCAACGACTGAGAGCCGTAGACAAAAGCGATGATGGATGAGTCATTACGGCAGAAATAATAGCGTTCACCCGCCGTTAACTTCCAGCTTTCAGACTCCAATAACCGTGTGAAGCCTTTGGCCTCCAACCTTGAAGCCATTGCCTGAACCGCATGAAACGGAGTCGGTGATTCCGCCAGAAAATCGAGTAATTGCTGATTAAAGTCAACGCTGTTCTGTGTCATATCAAATACTGTGCCCTGCACACCTGAATTTAATTCGTTGTCCGTCTGTAATAACCGCTCGCTGGAGTGACTGCTTATTAGGAAAGACCGCCCGCCAGACATCACTATTCACGTTTAACGTTTAAGACTTCTCTCTTGCTTTCAAACGCGCCAGTAAGCTGGATGTATCCCAACGGTTGCCACCTAGAGCCTGTACATCACCATAGAATTGGTCAACCAATGCAGTCACCGGTAACGAGGCTCCATTTTTTCGGGCTTCGTCCAGCACGATAGCTAGATCTTTACGCATCCAATCTACCGCAAAACCGTGTTCGTACTCCCCTGCCAACATGGTTTCATGTCGATTATCCATCTGCCAGGACTGCGCAGCTCCCTTGCTGATCACATCGACGACCTTTTTGCCATCCAAACCCGCCAGCTCGGCAAAATGCAGGCCTTCAGCCAACCCCTGAACCAGCCCGGCAATGCAGACCTGATTGACCATTTTACACAGCTGACCACTGCCTACGGGTCCCATTAACTGTACCGAACGCGCCATGGTATCTATTACCGGCTTGATGGACTGAAAAACACTATCGTCACCACCCACCATCACTGTTAAGGCGGCATTTATTGCTCCCTGCTGCCCTCCCGATACCGGCGCATCCAGGAACTGACACCCGCGTTTTTCTAACTCAGCATCCAATTCACGTGCGACCTCAGCCGAGGCAGTGGTATGGTCAACGACAACAGCGCCAGCCTTCAAGCCATGAATAACGCCTTCAGTACCCATCATTACCTGACGCAAGTCATCATCGTTTCCAACACAGCTAAACACAATATCTGCTTCCGCAGCGGCAAGAGCCGGGGTTAAAGCAAACTCACCGCCAAACTCCTTGGCCCACTGCTCTGCTTTAGCCGTTGTACGGTTATAAACCGTCACGGGATAGCCCGCCTGCTTCAGGTGCCCCGCCATGGGGTAACCCATGACGCCCAGACCAATAAAACTGATTTTTTTCATAGACTCCTCCTTCCACCGATCGCTCTGGCATCGCGTGTACTCATTAACTGAATGCAATCACCAATAAAATCACACCCAGTATCAATCGGTAAACCACAAAGGGCCACATACCTATACGATCAATTAACTTAAGAAAATAGTGAATACACAGAGCGGCACTCGCAGCAGAGATCACAATCCCCCAGAACAAATCCGACCAATCGATGCCCGGGTGTTCGAGTAAACCCAGGGCCTCATAGCCTCCACTCAGAATAATCAGGGGAATGGAGAGTAAAAATGAAAAACGGGCAGCTGCCTGACGCTCCAGCCCCATGGCCAAAGCCATGGTAATCGTGACGCCGGAACGGGAGGTCCCGGGTATCAGTGCCAGCGCTTGAGAACAACCAATCAAAATCGCCTGCCGGAACGTCATTTTATCCAGCGACGTTGTTCTTTTTCCGGTTTTATCCGCAAGCCCCAAAGCCACACCGAAGATGATGGTGGTAGCGGCAATCACCAGGACACTCCGCAGGTTTTGCTCAATAAAATCACTAAAAATCAGACCGCACAGCCCCGCTGGCACGGTTGCCCAAATCACATACCAGGCCAAGCGACTTTCCGAGGTTTGTCCCCCTTTGAAGCTGGTAAACCATGCTCGAACAAGTTGAATGATGTCGTTTCTGAAATACCCCATGACAGCAATCAACGTTCCCACATGAACGGCGACATCAAAGGCGAGCCCCTGGTCCGGCCAACCGAGGACTTCACTGGGTAAAATCAGATGAGCGGAGCTGGAGATGGGGAGAAATTCGGTGAGTCCCTGAATCAGGGCGAGAATGACAAGGTGCAACGTATCCATATAATCCTTATTCCACTGTGGTCAGAAAACTGTCGTCCATAACCTGAGTTACAAACGATCTCGACAAGCAGTCATCACATAACGATCAATGTACCCAATCGTCATATCCCTATCGCCGGATACGCTGTCGCTTTTTCCAGGCGACACTATCCCTTAAATAGACAGGCTGAGTGCTCTCAGCCGTTTCAGTTTGACCTAAATGAAGCGCAGATTGTGCCAACTCGAGCATATTTTCTGCTCGCGGCAATAAATCCCTGTTTTCGCTGGCAGCATCAATACCTTCAATCGCAGGATAATGGCAACCGGCCCCAACTTTGATCAAATCTTGCGCCGCTACGGAACCTAAAGGTCCAAAACCTGGTACATCATTGGGCGAACAAACAAACTCCTCTGTCACCGGCACTGTCTGACCGCCTTTCTGTTGATAAAGAGCCCAATACACTTCTGCCATACGTGCATCCAAGGACACCAAAATATGATCGTGCTCTTTCAGACCACCCGAGCGAGCAGCGCCCAAAGCCATAGTATGGAGAGTTGAAACAGGAATTACCGGTAAATCGACAGAAAAAGCCAACCCCTGAACCACACTCAGGCAAATTCGCAGACCAGTAAAGGAGCCTGGACCACGTCCGTAAGCTATTGCATCCAAATCGGAAAGGGTTATCGAGTACTTTTGCAACAAAGCATCGATCATAGGCAGTAATCGCTGAGAATGTTGCCTGGGAGCCTGAATAAACTCAGCGTGAACCTGTCCGTCCTTCAATAATGCAATCGAACAGGCATCGCACGACGTATCAACAGCCAAAATAGTGCTCATTTCCAAACAACCTTTAACCAAACAGAGAGAGATAGTCCGGAGGCCCACAAGGCCCAAGCCACAGATAGGCCAAAAGGAGTATCGAGCGCATTTTCTCAGATTTCCCTGAGCGGATACAGATTACAGATACAAAAAATCCCCATCATGATCACATGAAGGGGATTTTCTAAAGCTGATAACAGCTTTTAACCATCGCCAGGCGAACAAACAACGTGTCGCCTTACAGTCAAATTACTTCTTGGCGGCAGTTTTCTTCTTTGCTGGAGCTTTTTTACGCTTTGGAGCTGCTTTTTTGGCAGCTGGCTTGCGCTTAGGCTTAGGAGCAGCTTTTTTCTTGGCTGAAGCAGCTGCTTTTTTCTCAGCGGCTTTAGCTTTGGCAGCAGCCTTCTTCTCAGCGGCTTTAGCTTTAGCAGCAGCCTTCTTCTCAGCAGCTTTTGCCTTCACAGCGGCCTTTTTAGCAGCGACTTTGGCTTTGGCAGCAGCTTTTTTCTCTGCAGCTTTAGCTTTGTCAGCGGCTTTTTTGGCAACAGCTTTAGCTTTAGCCATAGCTTTCTTCTTGGCTGCAGCTACCTTCTTGGCATCGGCAGAAGCACGTTGCTTCTTCCACTTAGCTTCAAAGGCTTTAACCGCTTTGGCCAGATCTGCATCAGCTTTAGTCGACAAATCAGAAGCCATGCCATCGATTTTAGTTGTAACAGCGTCTTCCGCAGCTTTTGCAGCAGCAACACTCTTAGCTTGAGCCAACTTCAGCTTGGCATCAGCAGCTTTCGCACGCAGAGCCTTGACCTTGTCGCCCAATTTAGCAGCTTGGTTGCTTGCTGATGCAGCAGAACGCTTATCAGCAGCTTTTTTGGACTTCGCTGCTTTAGCTTTAGCAGTTGCCGCTTTTTTACGAGCTGCAGCCTGAGCAGTTGCCTGAGCTTTGATGTCTTTTTGCAGTTTGCTCAGAGCATCCTGAGCTTTGACAACAGCGGATGACTCAACTTTTTTTGCTGTTGCCGCTTTTTTAGCTGGAGCACGACGTTTTGCCGGCGCCTTTTTAGCTTTCGCTTTTGCTACTTTTGCCATCCTTAATTCTCCTCATCATTAAAAGATGCAGTACCACTAACACATTGAACCATAGCACAAATATTAAACGTCAAAGACGTCGACTGGAATATTATTTAAAAAACTCAGGTTTTGCACCCTTTCACCCTGTTTTTTTCCATAAAAGTTCATTTTTTTGATGATTTTTTTACTTTTTAGGTCACAACAAAGAATTTTCATGTGCTTTTAAAGAACAAACCAAAGAAACCGATAGCGACTTATATTTTTTATCAACTTTGATTAGATGGCCTCCTTGATCGCCAAACAGAAAATTCAGAAACATTATTTGAGATCCCTTTAAGACTTTCGGCCATCTAAAACTTAAAACTAAAAGGATCGTAACGGGGAAAAGCGTTTCAAAAAGACCCTTTCAAAAACTAGATGCGGTATTCCGTAACAATTTTTTCCAACAAGTCGACATGATCTTCAGAATCATTCAGACATGGGATGTATTCGAACCGCCCACCCCCTGCTGACAGAAAGATCTCGCGGTTCTCCTGATCAATTTCTTCAACAGTTTCCAGGCAGTCAGAGGCAAAAGCCGGACAGAGGACATCCACACTACTTACCCCTTCCTTTCCCCAGCTTTCGAGTAATTTATCCGTGTAGGGCGTTAGCCATTCGGCCTTACCCAAGCGAGATTGAAAGCTGATCGCCCACTGAGAATCATTCAACCCCAATTTATCTGCAACCAACTGTGCTGTCGCCCGACTTTGCCGCTCATAGGGGTCTCCTTTTTCAACACAACGCTTTGGAATGCCGTGAAAAGAAAATAACAGCTTTTCTGCTTGATCATGCGACTGCCAATGATGACGAACGGAATTGGCTAATGCTGTTATGTAGTCGTCGTGATCAAAATACTCTTTATGGATAGAGATATTACTGATATTCCGCTGACCGGTGATCAAGTTAGCGTATTGATCGTAAATCGCTGCTGTCGTAGTAGCCGAATATTGAGGATATAAAGGAAGCACAACAATCTTATCAACACCCGCCGATTCCAGTTCAGCAATACGCTGAGCCAGCTTTGGTTCTCCATACGTCATCGCATACTTCACAACCACATCGGCTTCATC
The DNA here is from genome assembly GCF_965662505.1 of Pseudomaricurvus sp. Lineage (NCBI taxonomy): Bacteria > Pseudomonadati > Pseudomonadota > Gammaproteobacteria > Cellvibrionales > Cellvibrionaceae > Pseudomaricurvus > Pseudomaricurvus sp. Next base: position 30,661 of record NZ_CBFIHX010000024.1, read on the forward strand.
AAAGCGAGATTGCAACCCAGCAACCTGCTTTTGAGTAATGACTTTTAGAGGCGAGCCTTCCGGAAGCCAGATTTCTTTGTACAATTTGGCAACTTTAGGTGAACGAAATGGCAAAATAATGCCGTAGAGAATTGGCCACCAGACTAATCGAGGGATTTCGACAACTCTGCGATCCCCCAGAAACTCTTCCAGAAATTGACGAACAGCTTTTGGAGTAGGTTCAGTTGGCGTGCCCAAATTCATCAACACCACACCAAGCTTGGTATTTTTATCCGATTTCATCGCGTATTCCTTTATGACAGGCAAAAAAATAGGCCCCTAAAAGGGGCCTATTCTACAGACTTTTAGCGCTGAAGATCATTCACGTTCAATCGAGAGCAGCAAAGACCTTGGCTTTAATGTCATCCAAGCTACCAACACCGGCGATGCGGGTGTACTGAGGTGCTTTTTCACCGGACTCGCCCAGAGACTGATAAAAGCCTACGAGAGGTTCAGTCTGATCATGGTATATCGCTAGACGCTTACGAACCGTCTCTTCCTGATCGTCTTCACGCTGAACCAGGTCTTCACCGGTTTCATCGTCTTTGCCTTCTACTTTAGGCGGATTGTAAATCAGGTGGTAGGTGCGCCCGGATGCCGGATGAACACGGCGGCCGCTCATACGCTTTACAATCTCTTCATCTTCTACGTGAATTTCCAACACGTGATCAATATCTACACCAGCGTCTTGCAGAGCTTCGGCCTGAGGAATGGTACGAGGGAAGCCATCAAACAGAAATCCACCCGCACAATCATCCTGGGCAATACGATCTTTGACTAAAGCAATGATCAGATCGTCTGACACCAAACCACCAGAAGCCATAATATCTTTTGCCTTGAGCCCCAGAGGGGTACCGGCTTTCACCGCTGCACGCAGCATGTCTCCGGTAGAAATTTGCGGAATGCCGTATTTCTCCGTAATAAACTGAGCCTGAGTGCCTTTACCTGCGCCAGGCGCGCCCAATAAGATGATACGCATAAGGGATTAACTCCTGTTTAGCCGACATTTCTGTGACGCCCGATAAAATGCAACCGCCAAAGTGGCCAGACACAATATCTCCAAGGGTACTGATCAGAAAGAAGGGACCTAAAAAAGGGGCTACAATACACGCTGAACCCCTTAATCTCAAGCTCACGTCCCGTTCTAAACCGTTCAGACAACTCTAACTACTTGTTTTTCAAAATTATTTTCTACTAAGCCCACGAGTATGGTCTTTCATACAGGGTAAATTGGTCATAATTTCGGATTTAGCACGCAATTTTTCCCTTCACCTGCTACCTGTGGGCTATAACTATCTATATGGGACATCAGTACGGTCTATATAAAGACTCTATGTCTTATATAGAGTCTTTATATAAAGGTGAACTTATTATAGACATGAGTCAGACATCAATTAGATAACTAAGGATATAGTCCCCAAAGCGGAGCCACCCAACGGAGGTTATCTATATTGGACGACCATGCTAGGATGTCACACAGTGTTTTTAACCGAGTGCTTTTCATAGAGAGGTTATTATGAGCGCCCCCCCCTTGCTGGATGAACTAAAAACACCTTCAACCACCCCCACGACTGAATGCTGCCAGACCCCCTTGCTTCTGGACGACGCTGCAAAAATTGCAGCACTGACGGATCTCTACCCTCAACATACAACCGAAACCTTGATCACAGCTCTTCTTCATCACGCTCTGAGCGTCATTGATGCCCCGAGAGAGAACTGACACTCACCCATTTCAACCAGTGAAGCAACAACTTAAACATCCACATAGATTTTCAAAATATTGATCTGGGAGACTTATGGAACCATTTATTGACCTGACCCAAAAGTGGAGCCAGTTTGGACAGGGTGAACTCACCCCCGAGTCATACAGAATAGCGTTATCGGCTGCTGACAAAGCTGTACTGGACAAGCTCTGCAACCGCTACCCTCGATTAAATTGCGCCGAAATCATCCGCGATTTATTGTCTGCGGCTCTTCGAGACATGGAACAATCAATCCCTTACGAAAAAGGCAACAAGGTTATCGCCACCGATGAGTGGGGCGATGAAATCTATGAAGATTCGGGCCTGACACCTCGCTTTCTCAGCCTGGCAAAACAGTATCAGGCTCAACTCAGGGGCAACGCTGAAGCGACAGAGACGAACAAGGATGCCCCCCACTCCATCGCATCAAAAGAAAGCTGAATCCGAGTTAGACTCAGCTTTTTTGCAGAGCCTGCTTGGCTTCATCCCATAGTTGATCCATACGCTCAAGAGAGGCCACTTCCGGGGTTTCCCCCTGCTCTGCCAGTTTGCGCTCTATGTAGCGAAACCGCTGCTCAAACTTATCATTGGTGGCACGGGTAGCACTCTCAGGATCGACTTTGGCGTGACGACAGGCATTCACAACCGAAAAGATCAAATCTCCCAGCTCTTCCTTTACCTCATCTGGCTGATTACGTCGTACCGCCTCTTTGACCTCTTCCAGCTCTTCTTCTATTTGAGCCAGAACGCCCTCCATTGAAGACCAGTCAAACCCCGCTGACGAGGCACGTTTCTGCAATTTTGCGGCACGAGTCATTGCCGGCAAAGTTACCGGAATATCATCCAGCAACCCCATCTGCCCTTTAGCTTCACGTTCTTCTTTTTTTAGGGCTTCCCAACGAAACTTAATCTGTTTCTCTTCGTCTTGAGTTCGTTCAGCCGATATACGGCTCTCCAGTGTATTGTCAGGAAAGACATGAGGGTGGCGACGAATCAGCTTGCTCACCAAGTCAGAAACCACATCATTGAAATTAAAACGGTGCTCTTCTGTCGCAATTTGGCTGTAAAAGATAACCTGAAACAGCAAATCACCCAGCTCTTCTTTCAAGTGCGGATAATTTTCCCTCTCAATCGCATCCACCACCTCATAAGCTTCTTCAATGGTGGATGGCGCAATGGATTGATACGTTTGCACAATATCCCAAGGGCAACCGGTATCCGGTTCGCGTAAACGACGCATTAGCTCTTTTAAGTCGTCTAATGAATAGCCGCGCGGTTCAGTCACAAGGACTCCTTAGATACATCATTATGGACAGTACGACACGCCTGGGCTGTTAGTTATGTTTACGACGAGCGGAAGCCACGTTGGGCAACTGATTCAGACGACTCAAAACCCGACTCAGTTCAGTAAAACTACTGATTTCGATCGTCACCATCATATCCACTGTATTTTTGCGCTTGTCGGACAAGGTTTGCATCGCACTGATGTTGATGTGATCCGCATCCAGCAACGCCGTAATATCACGCAACAATCCATGACGGTCAAACGCTTCAATCATCACGTCTACAGAGTAGACACTTTGTGGAGCCTCACCCCAGTCAACTTTGATAATGCGCTCAGGTTCGTCGGTTTGCAGCTGGAGAATATTGTGACAATCCTGCCGATGAATCGATACACCACGCCCGAGGGTGATGTAGCCCATGATCGCGTCACCAGGGACCGGATGGCAGCAACCCGCAATATGCGTTAACAGGTTACCGACACCATCAATAAACAAATCGGAGTCATTATGCTGATGAGATGCTCGCCCAACCAGACTGATGACCGGTTCGGAAGCAGTGTCTTTGGCCAACATTTTCTGAGCCGCGTGCACCACCTGCCCAACGCCCAAATCGCTGGCGCCAACCGCCGCATACAAGTCTTCCAACCCGACCAGATTGAGTTTGCGTGCCAAGGCATCGTAATCCAGCTCATCCATCGCCAAACGACGAAATTCTTTATCCAGTACCGCACGCCCTTCTGCGATGTTTTGATCTCTGGCCTGCAACTTAAACCACTGCTGAACTTTCGCTCTTGCGCGTCCGGTTTTCAGATATCCGAGGGCTGGAGACATCCAGTCACGGCTGGGTGACTCATGCTTTCCCGTCAAAATTTCCACTTCATCCGCAGTTTTCAGCGCATAATTCAGCGGCACGATCCGACCATTAACCTTGGCTCCCCGGCAGCGGTGACCGATTTCGGTGTGCACACGGTAGGCGAAGTCCAAAGGCGTTGAGCCCTGAGGAAAATCAATAATGTGTCCGTCCGGGGTAAAAACGTAAACCCGATCCTGCTCAATCCCTGCGGACAGATCATCCTCTAAAGGATGACCGCCCAGCTCCTCATGCCATTCAAGAACCTGACGCAACCAGGCAATTTTCTGTTCGTAACTGTCAGCGCTGCCTTCCTGATCGGTGCCTTTATAGCGCCAATGAGCACAGACACCGTATTCGGCTTCCTCGTGCATGGCTCGGGTGCGAATCTGAACTTCCAGCACCTTGCGATCAGGCCCAATAACGGCCGTATGCAAAGAACGGTAACCATTCTCCTTAGGCGAGGCGATGTAATCATCGAATTCATTAGGGATGTTCCGCCACAAGCTGTGGACAATACCCAGCACGGAATAACAATCCCGTACCGTAGGTACCAGAATACGGACGGCACGAATATCATAGACTTGCGAAAAGCCGATATCCTTGCGGCGCATTTTTCGCCAGATACTGTAAATATGTTTCGCCCGGCCACTGATTTCAGCCTCGATGTGGGCAGTTTTCATTTCACTGTTGATAATATCGATCACATTTTCAATGAAATGCTGACGATCCAGACGACGCTCGTCCAGCAGCCTGGCAATACTCATGTAATCGTCAGGCTCAAGGTAGCGGAAGGATAAGTCTTCCAACTCCCATTTGATGTGGCCAATGCCCAATCGGTGCGCCAACGGAGCGTAAATATCCGCCACTTCCCTTGCTACCCGACGACGCTTGCGGTCATCAATGTTTTTTACAGCCCGAATCGCACAGGTCCGCTCGGCAAGCTTAATCAGGGCGATGCGGACATCGTCCACCATGGCCACTAACATCTTGCGAACATTATCGGACTGTTCCTGCGAAGGAGAACCGAGAACACTTTCTTCAGAATCATTACGCTGGGTGCTGATCGCAGCCATGCGTATAACCCCTTTGATCAGCTTGGCAACCGTTTCTCCAAACTGAGCTTCTACTTCCTTCAGGGGAATCTTGTTTTCACGGACAGCGCGATAAAGAATGGCAGCCTGCAGGGTTTCACCATCCAATTGCAGATCTGCCAGGATTTCAGCCATTTCCAGGCCGGTATGAAAACTACTGGCACCTTCAGCCCAAATATTATCGTTGGCGATGGCCGTTTCTTCTGACGCCAGGCTTACTTCGCAGGCCTTCTGCAGCGGCGGAAGTACAACATCTTTTAGTGAGTGGGTTTCGATCAACCGACGCAGCCAGGCCTCGATATCCACTCTACCGTCATCCTTCACCGGATGATCTTCTCTTACTTTAACCATAGTATTTTAGAGCCAGTACCTTTCAACAGACCAAATGTGCATGCCCTTGCGGACGGCCTACACACGCACAAATAGTGCCATTGTTTCCATGTGAGCGGTTTGAGGAAACATATCCAGCGCCCTCAACTCCATCAGTTTGTAGCCTCCACTCGCTAAAATAGCGGCATCTCGCGCAAAACTGGCGGGATTACAGGAGACATAAACCAGCCTTTCGACCTCCGATTCAGCCATTTGTTCACAGACAAATTTCGCACCGGAGCGAGGGGGGTCGAGCATCAGCTTATTAATTCTTTCTTGGCGCAGTAAAGCACCTAATGCCTGACTTTCAAGGTTTAAAGCCTTAAATGTGCAATTTTCCAGCGCATTTCGCGCACTATTTTCTTGCCCGCGCACCACCATGGACTCAATAGCTTCAACCCCAATCACGGTTGCAGCACGCTGAGCGATAGGCAATGTAAAATTACCAATCCCACAAAACAGATCTACCACCCGATCATTACCCGTCAGATCAAGCCAGTCTATAGCCTGAGAGACCATCAGCGGGTTTACCTGAGCGTTCACCTGGGTAAAGTCTTGCGGGTGGAACCCTAAGCTAATAGAGCCTGACTGTGAAGCCTCCCCAATTAGCTCGAAATACATTCTGGGATCCACTGTGTTGCCAGAACTGTCTCGCAGAGGGCCATTTTTTTCAGCTTGAAACCAAACAGCCAGAACAGTTTGCTCCAGATTTATTTCGGACACTCCCTGCATGAATGTTTGTGGCAAAGGCTTAACATGACGAATTACCACGCCAGCCATCGGCGCTCCATTGGCCTCAAATCCTGCGACCAGCTCAATATGGCTGACACCGGCTTTGGGTGGCAGTGTATCCAGCCAAGCCTGTATCGCTGTGATTAATGGAGTCAGAGACGAATGCAGTACTGAACACTGATCGATAGCGACCAGCTTATCATTTCCCTGCTCTCGAAAAGCGAGCCGCTGCTGACTATCCACCCCCAACCGCACTCGTGAGCGATAACCATAAGGCGAAGAAACAACCGGTTGCAGAAGCTTCTCAGGCTCCAGCCCCTGCTGGCGTTTCAACAGCGACAACAAAGATTGCTGTTTAAAAAAGAGTTGTCTTGCCGGTGATAAATGCTGTAACTGGCAGCCACCGCAGGCTTCGTAGTGGGGGCACTCAGGAGAAACCCGGTCTTCTGAAGACTCCTGAATCTGACGAGTTTCGCATTCACTGAAACGCTTTTGACGACGGTAATGAGCAATTTCGACTTTCTCACCAGGTAAAGCACCGCTGACAAAGACTGTTTTACCTTCATGACGTGCCACACCCCGACCATCGTGTGAAAGGTCATC